>NZ_JBXWRD010000007.1:0-150477 GCF_059612725.1 Ruegeria sp. YKSF070
CGCGGAACCAGTCGGCATCATAGCCTCGGTCAGCGATCATCCAATCAGCGGCCGGCAAGCTGCTCAGGAGTGCCCTGGCGCCCGTGTAGTCACTGACCTGACCGGCGGTCATAAAGAACCGGATGGGGCGGCCCGAGGCATCGGTGACAGCGTGCAGCTTTGTGTTCATGCCCCCCTTGGTTCGCCCAATCAGACGTCCGCGCCCCCCTTTTTCAACCGCAGGCTCGACGCCGTGCGGTGGGCTTTCAGGTAGGTCGCGTCAATCATGATCGCCGTGTGATCGGAATGCTCGGCGGCTAGCCCCTCCATGATCCGAGCGAACACGCCCTTGTCGCTCCAACGCTTCCAGCGGTTGTAGAGCGTCTTGGGTGGGCCATACTCCGGTGGAGCATCAGACCAGCGCAACCCGTTGCGATTGATGAAGATAATCCCACTCAGAACGCGCCTGTCATCCACGCGAGGCTTGCCATGGCTCTTCGGAAAATAGGGCCGCAACCGCGCCATCTGTTCGTCGGTCAGCCAAAACAAGTTGCTCATCACGCCTCCTGAAGTTCAGGAGCTTGAATCAGCCCGGCGCCACGACTGCAACCAAATCAATGGGTCCAGAGCCTAAAGGGGGGACAGGAACACAAGCCAGATAACCAATATATTGATTTAAAAAAAGATATCTGGATTTAAGTGGTGCCCAAGGAGAGACTCGAACTCTCACGCCCGTAAAGGCGGGGGATTTTGAATCCCCTGCGTCTACCATTCCGCCACTTGGGCCACCTGAGGACATGGATTAGCCGCAGCCGCGGCGAAGGTCCAGAGGCAAAAACGAGATCGGCAAGACGGTTGACCCGGGCCGCGCCGCATGGTTTGCAACCTGCAACCTCAATCACAGGGCAGGCACGGGCGGCATGCTGACATCGCTCTATCACCGGACCATGGCGCTTGCCGATCACCGTCACGCGCTCTGGGCGCTGGCGCTGGTCGCGTTTCTGGAAAGCTCGGTCTTTCCGATCCCGCCCGACCTTCTGATGATCCCGATGATTCTCGCCCGCCCCTCGCGGGCCTGGCTGATTGCGCTGGTGGCGCTGGTGGCCTCAGTGCTTGGGGGGCTGCTGGGCTATGCCATCGGCGCTTTCTTCTATGACAGTATCGGTGCACCGATCCTCGAGGCGATGGGCAAGGCTGAGGCGATGGAGGCCTTCAACACCCGCTTCAACGATTTCGGATTCTGGGCGGTGCTGACGGCGGGCGTCACCCCCTTCCCCTACAAGGTGATCACCATCATGTCGGGCTGGACGGGCATGCCGCTGGGCACCTTCATTGCCACCTCGATCCTGGCGCGGGCGCTGCGCTTCTTCCTGGTGGCCGCGTTGCTCTGGAAATTCGGGGCCCCGGTGCGCGATTTCATCGAAAGGCGTCTCGGGTTGGTAATGACCGTCTTCATGGCGCTGCTGATCGGCGGCTTCTTTCTGGTGAGGTATCTGTGATGACACGTAAGCGCTTGGTTCTCCTGGCCGCTGGCGGCTCGGCGGCGATGCTGCTGGCGGCCTGGGGATTTCAATATCTGGGCGGCATGGCGCCTTGCAAACTGTGCATCTGGCAACGCTATCCGCATGGGGCGGCAGTGCTCATCGGGGCGGTGACGCTGGCGACCGGCTGGCGCATTCTGCCTTGGGCCGGCGCCTTGGCGGCACTGACCACAGGTGGCATCGGCCTCTATCACGCGGGTGTCGAACAGGGCTGGTGGGAGGGCCCCACCACCTGCACCTCCGGCCCGATCGGCGGGCTCAGCGCCGAACAGCTGATGGCGCAAATCATGGAGGCGCCGCTGGTGCGCTGCGACGAGATCCCGTGGGATCTGTTCGGCATCTCGATGGCGGGCTGGAACGGCCTGATCTCGCTGGCCCTGGCGCTGGTCTGGCTGCTGGCCGCGACCCGGCGGGCCTGACCGCACTCGCAATGGGCCGCACCCGCCCTGCCTCTTCATTTCGCTGAAAATACTCCGGGGGAGTCGCCCTTTGGGGCGACGGGGGCAGCGCCCCCTCCCCTCAGGTGGCTTTCTTGGTTGACAACAGCAGGCTGGTTTCGCTGGCCTGTACGCCTTCGAACAGGCGGATCCGCGCCAATGCGTGATCGAGATCTTCCAGCGTCTCGGTCCCCAGTTCAACGATCAGGTCCCAGCGGCCGTTGGTCGAGTGGATCGCCCGCACCTGTTTCAGCCCCTGCAACTGACGCGTGATGCGGGCGGCACCGCGCCCCTCGATCTCGATCATCATCAGCCCGCGCACCGGATCGTTCAACACGTCCTCTTTCAACGTGACCGTGAAACCCAGGATATCTCCACGCTGCATCAACCGCTCGATTCGCGCTCGCACGGTGGTGCGCGACAGGTTCAGTTGCAGCGCCAGATCCGACAGCGACGCCCGCGCGTCATGTCTGAGTGCGGCAATCAGGCGCTCGTCCGTTTTGTCCATGATGATTTCCGATTTGCACAATCCCCCTTCCTACTGAGCAAAATCACCACTGGAATTCAACACGTTTCGATCAGAATCTGGCAAAAACGCAAAGAGACTGCACCTTATGACTCCCAAACGCTGCATTCTGATCGGCGCCCCGGTCGACAGCGGCAAGCGCCGCACTGGCTGCCTGATGGGCCCCGATTCCTATCGTACTGCCGGCCTGGCCGAGGCGCTGGCCGATCTGGGCCATATGGTCGAGGATCTGGGTAACCTGTCACCGACCGAACACGCCCCCGAGTCGGGCGACACACATCTGCATCAGCCCAACCGCACCATCGGCTGGACGCACCGCCTGATCCGCGCCGCCGAACAGGCGATGCCCCTCGGACTGCCGATCTTTCTGGGCGGCGATCATGCGCTGGCCCTGGGCAGCGTGGCGGGTGCAGCCAACCATGCGGCAAGCGTCGGACGCCCGCAATTCGTGCTGTGGCTCGATGCCCATAGCGATTATCACACGCCCGACACCTCGGCCTCGGGCAATCTGCACGGCACCCCATTGGGCTATGTCACCGGGCGCGCTGGCTTTGCCGGCTTTCCGGTGATCAAGAATCCGGTGCCGCAGGAAAACATCTGTATCATCGGCCTGCGGTCGGTCGACCGGGCCGAACGCGAGGCCCTGCAACAGACCAGGATCCGCTTTCACGACATGCGCCAGATCGACGAACATGGTATTGCCCGCCCCCTCCAGGCCTTTCTCGATACCGTGGCCAAGGCGAACGGCTTGCTGCATGTCTCGCTCGACGTCGATTTTCTCGACCCCGCCATTGCACCCGCCGTCGGCACCACCGTGCCCGGTGGCGCCACCATCCGCGAGGGACATCTGGTGATGGAAATGATCTGCGACAGCGGGCTGATGACCTCGATGGATCTGGTCGAGCTCAACCCGTTCCTCGACGAGCGCGGCCGCACCGCTCAGCTGATGGTCGATCTGGCCGCGTCAGCACTCGGCCGGCGCGTCTTCGACCGTCCGACACAAAGCTATTCCTGATCGCCCCGGAAAGGACCCCGACATGACGACCCTCCCCCCCTCGGACAAGGCCCTGGTGCCCTTTGTCTCGGTCGATCACATGATGCAACTGGTGCACCGCATCGGTGTCGAAAAGATGATGCGCGGCATTGCCGACTATATCGAGGCCGACTTCCGCCGCTGGGAAAGCTTTGACAAGACCCCGCGCGTTGCCAGCCATTCACCCGTCGGCGTGATCGAGCTAATGCCGACCTCGGATGGTGAGCTTTATGGCTTCAAATACGTGAACGGCCACCCCAAGAACACCAAAGAGGGGCTTCAGACCGTCACCGCATTCGGCCTGCTGGCGTCGGTCGAAACGGGCTATCCGGTGCTGCTGAGCGAAATGACCCTGCTGACCGCTCTGCGCACCGCCGCAACCTCGGCCCTGGTGGCCAAGTACCTTGCCCCCAAAGGCGCGCATACGATGGCGATGATCGGCAATGGCGCCCAGTCCGAGTTCCAGACCCTGGCGATGAAGGCGATCTGCGGCCTGAAATCCGTTCGTCTCTACGATACCGACCCCGCCGCCACCGCCAAGGCTGCCCGCAACCTGGCCGGACAGGGGATCGAGGTGGTGAGCTGCACCAGCCCCGAAGAGGCGATCGAAGGCGCCCAGATCCTGACGACCTGCACCGCCGACAAGCAATATGCCACCATCCTGACCGACAACATGGTGGGTTCGGGCGTGCATATCAACGCCATCGGCGGCGACTGCCCAGGCAAGACCGAACTGGCCGAGGCGATCCTGCACCGCTCGGATATCTTCGTCGAATACCCGCCGCAGACCCGGATCGAGGGCGAGATCCAGCAACTGGCCCCCGATCACCCGGTGATCGAGATGTGGCAGGTGATCACCGGCAAGGCCCAGGGCCGCACCTCGGACCGTCAGATCACCCTCTTTGACAGCGTCGGTTTCGCCATCGAGGATTTTTCGGCCCTGCGCTATGTGCGCGACCGGTTGCAGGAGACCGGCCTTTATCACGCGCTCGACCTGCTGGCCGACCCCGACGACCCGCGCGACCTGTTCGGCATGCTGCAACGGGCGGCGCCTGCCGAGGGCTGATGACATGCGAGGCTCTGCCTCGCGCTCCGGAGTATTTGCGGCGAAATGAAAGAATGGACCCCTGGCTTTCCTCTTGCCGCAGATACCCCGCCGGAGACATCGCGCGGCACGCGCGAATAGCTGCCTTGCACGCGGACGAGTGGGCCGGTAAGGCGGGGCATGACCGATAACCTGCCCCCCTGCCCCGATTGCGCCTCATCCTTCACCTATCAGGTGGACGCGCTGCTGAACTGCCCCGAATGCGGCCATGAATGGCAGGCAAGGGAAGAGGCCGAGGTCGGCATCCGCGACAGCGTCGGCAATCTGCTGGCGGATGGAGATACGGTGACCGTGATCAAGGATCTCAAGGTCAGGGGATCCTCGGCCGTGGTCAAGGTGGGCACCAAGGTGCGCAATATCCGCCTGGTGGGCGGCGATCACGATATCGACTGCAAGATCCCCGGCATCGGCCCGATGGGATTGAAATCGCAATTCGTGAAGAAGGCCGCCGACTAAGCGTCACGCGTCCAGTTCGGCATCCCAGTAGAGGAAGTCCATCCAGCTTTCGTGCAGGTGGTTGGGCGGGAACTTGCGACCCACATTCTGCAATTCCTCGGCCTGCGGGCGACGCGGCGGACGGCGCAGCGACATGTTGGCCTGGCGCAGCGATTTCGACCCTTTGCGCAGGTTGCAGGGCGCGCAGGCGGCGACCACGTTTTCCCAGCTGGTCACGCCCCCGGCGGCGCGCGGCACCACATGGTCAAAGGTCAGATCGCCCTTGGCCCCGCAATACTGGCAGCGGAATTCGTCCCTCAGAAACAAATTGAAGCGCGTGAAGGCCACGCGCTTCTGAGGTTTAACATAGTCTTTCAGCACCACGACCGAGGGTATTCGGATCACCACGCTGGGGCTGCGTACCACCTCGTCATATTCGGCGATGATATCGACCCGGTCCAGCCAGGC
Organism: Ruegeria sp. YKSF070; assembly: GCF_059612725.1. Classification (NCBI taxonomy): domain Bacteria; kingdom Pseudomonadati; phylum Pseudomonadota; class Alphaproteobacteria; order Rhodobacterales; family Roseobacteraceae; genus Ruegeria; species Ruegeria sp. YKSF070. The sequence continues at coordinate 5,525 of NZ_JBXWRD010000007.1, forward strand.
CGCCTTGATCGCCTCCTGCCAGGGCCACAGCGACAGCGGATAATAGGAAAGCGGGCGGTAATCGGCATTGAGCACCAGCGCCGGGTGATGCTTCAACGCCCCCGGTTCCCGCACAAAATCAGTCCTGAAATCGCCATCCATCCCGGATTCTCTCCTTGCCCCGGATTGCCGTGTGACCAGTCCAGAGCGGGGAGCACCCGCCCCGGCTTCGAACCAACTATATATCGTGGCCGGTCGCTGGCAAGCCTTGATTTTCCACAACATGTCGGCACCGCACTAGCCTGTACAAGTAACAGTGCCGTGACGGTTATCCACAGGCTTGCCGCAGGCGCGCGCGCGCGGTATTGGCAACGCCCATGGCCTGGTTCATCCGCTTCAACAAACCCTATGACGTGCTGTCGCAATTCACCGATCGCGGCAGCGCCGACAGCCCGCGCGCAACCCTGTCGGACCATATCGACCTGCCCGGGGTCTATCCCGCCGGACGGCTGGATCGTGACAGCGAGGGGCTGATGCTGCTGACCGACGACGGCCGGTTGCAGGCGCGCATCGCCGACCCCAGGCACAAGCTGGCCAAGACCTATTGGGTGCAGGTCGAGGGCGTGCCAGATGCGGCGGTTCTCAAGGCGCTGAGCGAGGGGGTTGAGCTGAAGGACGGGCTGACCCGCGCTGCCCGTGCACGTGCCATGCCCGAGCCGCCCGACCTCTGGCCGCGCAATCCCCCGATAAGAGAGCGCAAATCGGTGCCGGACAGCTGGATCGAGCTGACCATTCGCGAAGGCCGTAACCGGCAGGTGCGCCGGATGACCGCCGCAGTCGGCCATCCGACCCTGCGCCTGATCCGGGCGCGGATCGGTGAGTGGACGCTGGACGGGCTGGCGCCCGGCGAATGGCAGAGCCTGCCGATGCCCGCCACCCCGCCACCATCAGCCTCGCAAAAGCAGCGCCCGCGCCGCTGAGCGTTCAGCCCCGCAGGTCAAACCGTTTCGAAATGCGGTCAACTGGCCGCCCGTCTATAAGCGGCACTGCCCGCGTCACCGCATGGTCGCGAAACCCCATCTTGCCGTAATAGGCCAGCCCCAGGGCATTGTCGGCGCGGATCGTGGCGTTGATCTCGGCAAGGCGTCGGTCCCGTGCCACCGCAACCGTGCGGGCAAACAGCGCCCTGCCCGCGCCCCGCAGCGCCGGTTCACGGCGGGTAAAGCTGGCGATATCGCCACAGCCTTCGGGCAGGCTGTCGTTGCGGCCCAGCCATTGGAACCCGGCCACGGCACCCGCCGCATCCAGCGCCACATGGCAACAGATCAGATCGGCGCCACTGACATACCAGGCGTCGAACTCGGCTTCTGATACCGGCTGCTCGAACGCGGTGGTGCCACCGATCTCGATGATCCGGTTCAGGATGGCGCAGGCCTGCGGCACATCCTCGGCCCGGATCGACCGGATCGCGATCTCGCTCACAGGCTCAGCTTGTCCCGCATGAAGGCCAGTGCCACGCTCAGCCCGTCGGGCGCGATGCCGTGGCCGGTGCCTTTCATCACATGGGCATAGACCTCTTTGAAGCCCGCGCCCTGCAAGGCCTCTGCCGCCTGCGGCAGCGATTGCGGCGGCACCACGTCATCGACATCGCCATGCACCAACAGCACCGGCATCCGGCTGACCACCTCGTCGGCCAGCAGGTCCGGCTCCAACAGGCGGCCCGAAAAGGCCACCACGCCAGCCACCGGGTCTTCGCGCCGGGGGGCGACATGCAGGCTCATCATCGTGCCCTGGCTGAAACCGAACAGGACAACCTGTTCAGGCAACAGATCCTCGTCGACCATCAGCGCATCCAGGAAAGCGTTGAAATCGGCCACCGCCGCTTCCATCCCGCGCCGCGCCTCCTCCTCGGAGGAGCCGTCGAGCCAGGGGATCGGGAACCACTGGAACCCGAAGGGCATGCCCGGGATCGTCTCGGGCGCGTCGGGCGCCACAAACAGCGTGTCCGGCAGATGTTCGCCCAGCACATCGGCCAGCCCCAGCAGATCGGCCCCATTGGCCCCATAGCCATGCACGAACACCACCGCCGAGCGGGTGTCGCCCGATACCGGCGCCTTGCGCTCGGCCCTCAAAACCCGTGTCATCTGATCCCTTCCCTGTCCTTTGCCACCCGGTAATAGGCCCAGAGCACGCGCGCCGCAACCGAACGCCAGGGCGACCAGGCCAGCGCCATCTGTCGCAGGGCGCGCTCGCTGGGACGCTCGGGCAGATCATAAAGGACGCGCGCCGCCTCCTGCAGGGCCAGATCGCCGGGCGCGAACACATCGGCGCGGCCCAGGCTGAACATGGCGTAGATCTCGGCGGTCCAGACGCCGATGCCCGGCACCCGGGTCAGCTCGGCCACCACATCCGCATCCGGAGCGGTCCGCAAGCCCTTGAAATCAATGCGTGCCTTGGCAAGCTCGCGGGCATAGCGGATCTTCTGCCGGCTCAGACCCACAGCGCGCAGATCGTCATCACTGGCCCAGAGGATCTTGCGCGGGCCGGTCAGCCCCGCCGCCCGCATCCGCGCCCAGATCGCATTGGCCGAGGCGACGCTCACCTGCTGGCTGACAATGGCGCTGAGCAGTTCGGCAAAGCCATCCGGCCGGCGGCGCAACGGCAAGGGCCCGGTCAGCGTCATCGCATAGGCCATGCGCGGACAGATCTCGGCCAGCCAGGCCGCCCCTTCGGCCACGCAATCTGGGGATTCGATGATACGTCCAACAGTCATCCCGACCCCTGAGATACGATTCCAGTTCACGGAAAGGTTAATCTGTTCACAATTGGTTTCAACCGGCTTGCCGCCACATGCATTCGCCGATACGCATGCGTCCATGACGCTCGCCGATAACCATACCAACGACAGCCGCGCCAAGCGCAACGTCGCCGTTCTCGTCGCCGCCCAGGCCATCCTGGGCGCGCAGATGCCGATGATCTTCACCATCGGCGGGCTCGCTGGCCAGTCGCTGGCCAGCAATGTCTGCCTGGCGACGCTGCCGATCTCGCTGATCGTGCTGGGCTCGATGCTGGCGGCGACGCCGATCTCGGCCATCATGCAGAAATGGGGCCGGCGGGCCGGATTCCTGCTGGGGGCATTGGCGGGTGCACTGGGCGGCGCGGTCGGGGCCTATGGTCTGTACCTCTCCTCGTTCCCGGTGTTTCTGGCGGGCAGCCTGCTGACCGGCGTCTATATGAGTGCGCATGGCTTCTATCGTTTTGCCGCCGCCGATACCGCCTCGGACGCGTTCCGGCCCAAGGCGATCTCTTATGTCATGGCCGGAGGGCTGGCCGCCGCGATCATCGGGCCGCAGGCGGTCAAGGCCACGTCGGATGCCTATGTTATCCCTTTCCTTGGCACCTATTACGCGGTGATCGCGGTCAACCTGTTGGGCGCGCTCCTGTTCTTTTTCCTCGACATCCCGCGCCCGACCCCGCCCGCCGCCGACAGCCCGCGCGGGCGCACGCGGATGGAGCTGCTGAAAACTCCGCGGATCGCGGTGGCGGTGATCTGCGCCATGGTTTCTTACGCGCTGATGAACCTGGTGATGACCTCGACCCCGCTGGCGGTGGTGGGCTGCGGATATGATCAGGGTGACGCGGCGGATGTGGTGACCAGCCACGTGCTGGCCATGTATGTGCCCAGCTTCTTTACCGGCCATCTGATCGCCCGGTTCGGGGTGGAAAAGGTCGTGGCCGCCGGTCTGGTCGTGCTGGCCGCAGCCGGCGTGGTAGCTCTACAAGGCGTGGATCTCAACAACTTCTTCATCGCGTTGATCCTCTTGGGTCTGGGATGGAACTTCGGCTTCATCGGCGCCACCACCATGCTGGCAGGCGCCCATGAACCACATGAGCGCGGCCGGATGCAGGGGTTGAACGACCTCTTGGTCTTTGGTGGTGTCACAATGGCCTCGCTGGCCTCGGGCGGGTTGATGAACTGCTCGGGCGGGTCGCCGGTCGAGGGCTGGACCGCTGTAAACCTGGCGATGGTGCCCTTCCTGACTCTGGCGGGCGGCGCGCTGATCTGGCTCATGCTGCGCCCCAGGGAGGCCTGAGCGGGGGCCTGCCCCCGTCGCCTGGCAGCGACTCCCCCGGAGTATTTACGGCGAAATGAAGAGATGCGTGTCTGCTGCTTCTTTCTGGTTGAAAATACTCCGAAGCGCGAGGCGGAGCCTCGCAAATCCCCTCACCAGCGGCCGGTCGCGGCCTGCAGGCCCAAGCGCAGGTGACGGGCAAAGGGGCTGAGGCCAAGCTGGCCGGTCGCCACGCGCTCGGGCTCCTTGTGTGCCTGACGCAGCAGCGCGCCGCTTTGCCAACCGGCCAGCAGCGCGGGCCGCGCGGCGTGCGAAATCAGCGAGCGTTTGGCACGGGCGCGCGACAGATGGTCAAGCCCCTCTTCGGCAAGGCGTCGGATGCCCGCAGGGGTGCCATCGAGCAGCGGGATGCGCCCGCGCGCCTCCAGCTCGGGGATGGCGCGGAACCAGTTGGCCAGCCCCGTCGCATAGCCGTAATCGCGCAAGACATCCTCGTCCGCCTGTCCCAGCGCCGTCGCGCAAACGCAAAGCAGGCTGGCGCTGCTCTGTTCCAGGTAACGGGTCAGGTGGGCTTCATCCTCAAACGGGTCGCGATAGATGTCCCAGCGCCGCACCGCTACGAACCCATCGAGCCGCGCCGCCATCTGCGGGCTGAGGATACCCGCCAGCGGCGTCACCACCGGATGCCGGCGCGGCGGCTTGCCCATGGCAAGCTCTTCCAGCGCGTCGCGCCACCATTGCAGGCGCATCTCTGCGATCATCGGTTCGGCCGAGGCCCAGGGCGCGCGCGCCACCTCGACCGCCAGCGCGTAGAGCGGGAACAGCACCCGCCGCGCCGCCACCGGCGCTGCCATGGCCGCCGCAAACCGGTCCGGGTCGGCGCGCTGGACCAGTTCGGCGCAGGCGGTCAGATCGGCGTCGAAGACGTCGCTCACTCTGCCGCCGCCTCGTGCCCCGCACAGTCGCGCAACAGCTTCCAGTTGATCGCGTCCAGAAGCGCTTCGAACGAGGCATCGACTATGTTGGCGCTGACGCCCACGGTGGACCAGCGCCGCCCCTTGCCATCCTCGCTGTCGATGATGACACGGGTCACGGCCTCGGTACCGCCTTGCGTGATGCGTACCTTGAAATCCACCAGCCGCATGTCACTCAGGATCGCCGAATAGCGCCCCAGATCCTTGGCCAGCGCCTTGTAGAGCGCGTTGACCGGGCCGCGGTCGCTGCCGGTGTCATCCAGCGACTCGCTGACCGAAAGCAGCTTTTCGCCATCCACCTTGACCACCACGACCGCCTCGGAGAGGCTGACCATGCGGTCATACTTGTTCTTGCGCCGCTCGACCGTGACCTTGTAGCGCTTGACCTCGAAGAACGCGGGCATCTGGCCCAGTTCGCGCCGCGCCAGCAGTTCGAAACTGGCCTGTGCGGTGTCGTAGGAATAGCCCTCGTCCTCGCGCGCCTTGATCCGCTCCAGGATATGCCCCAGCGCCGGATCGCCCGGCGGCACGCTCAGCCCCGCATCGGTCAGCCGCTTGCGCAGGTTCGACTGGCCCGCCTGGTTCGACATCGGGATGATGCGCTCGTTGCCGACCAAAGACGGGTCGATATGCTCATAGGTCGAGGGGTCCTTGAGGATCGCGCTGGCATGCAGCCCGGCCTTGTGGGCAAAGGCCGACGAGCCGACATAGGGCGCCTGTTTCACCGGCACCCGGTTCAGGATATCGTCCAGCATGCGGCTGATCCGGGTCAGGTCGGCCAGTGCCCCGGCGCTGACACCGGTCTCGAACCGGCTGGCATAGGGTTCCTTCAACAACAGCGTCGGGATCAGCGAGGTCAGGTTGGCATTGCCACAGCGCTCGCCCAGCCCGTTCAGCGTGCCCTGGATCTGGCGCGCACCCGCCATCACGGCGGCCAGCGAACAGGCCACCGCCTGATCGGTGTCGTTGTGGCAATGGATGCCCAGACGGTCGCCGGGGATGCCCGCAGCGATCACCTCGCCCACCACGCGGGCCACATCGGCGGGCATGGCGCCGCCATTGGTGTCACACAGCACGATCCAGCGCGCGCCTGCCTCCAGCGCGGCCCGGCAGACCTCCAGCGCATAGGCGGGATTGTCGCGATAGCCGTCAAAGAAATGCTCGGCATCAAACAGCGCCTCGCGCCCCTGCGCCACGATATGGGCCATCGAGGCGCGGATGTTCTCGGTGTTCTCGGCCAGCTCGATCCCCAACGCCTGGGTCACGTGATAATCATGCGCCTTGCCGACCAGACAGACGGTGCCGGTGCCCGCGTTCATTACGGCGGCCAGCACATCGTCGTTCTCTGCCGAGCGGCCCGACCGTTTGGTCATGCCAAAGGCAGTCAGCCGCGCGCGGGTTGCCGGGGCGGCGTCGAAAAAGGCGCTGTCGGTCGGGTTGGCGCCGGGCCAGCCGCCCTCGATATAGTCTATGCCGAGGCTGTCGAGTGCGCTGGCGATGCGCAGCTTTTCCGGGGTCGAGAACTGTACGCCCTGGGTCTGTTGCCCATCGCGCAGGGTGGTGTCGTAGAGATAGAGACGCTCGCGGGTCATGCGGTGCCTCCTCGACAGGGCAGCGCCCGGCCCGGGGTGGGCGCATAGCGCCCGCCCATGGGGGCGGGTCGGGCGCTGCCCGGGCAAGCCCGGGCGGGACATTCGTGGTGGAGGGTCATTTCAGGGCCTCCAGCTTGGCGGGGTCGAATTCTGCAGTTACGTCGATAACAACTTCAGCCTTCGAAATTCGAACTTCCAAACCAGCGTCACGCAAAATGCCTGTTATGCGATCTACTTCGCCGAAGTCCTTTGTCTCCATTGCCGTTTGCCGGGCCTTGAACAACAACTCCTCGTAGGACCCGAAATCAACCGGATCGCCCAGCAGCTTAGTAAGCGAGTAACCATGCGAAACAGACCAAATATGCGTATGGTCGAATCCGAGAAAATCCATGGCCTCGGCCAAGTCTACTTTTGCTGTCAAAGAGGTTTTCGCCTCCTTTGCCAATGCATGGAGACTACTGATGGCCTTGGATGTATTCAGGTCGTCCATCAAGGCCTCTAGAACAACATCGGGTGGATTGCTGCCTGTATACCTTTTCGCGACCTCATCTCTCGAGAGGTCTATCAGTTGCTTCCATTTCAGCAGGGTTGCCTCGGCTTCTTTCGCCTTCTTCTCGGTCCAGTCCATAGGCTTGCGGTAATGCGTGCTTAGGAACACGAAGCGGATCACCTCCCCCGGGATGCCCTGATCAAGCAGGTCGCGCACGGTAAAGAAGTTGCCCAGCGACTTGGACATCTTCTTGCCCTCGACCTGCAACATCTCGTTGTGCAGCCAGACATTCGCAAAGCGACCCTCGGGATGGGCGCAGCAGCTTTGCGCGATCTCGTTCTCGTGATGGGGAAACATCAGGTCGTTTCCGCCGCCATGGATGTCGAAGCTTTCGCCCAGCAGCTCGTAACTCATGGCCGAGCATTCGATATGCCAGCCGGGCCGCCCCCTGCCCCAGGGGCTGTCCCAGCCGGGCAGATCCGGGGTCGAGGGTTTCCACAGCACGAAATCCATCGGGTTCTTCTTGTAGGGCGCGACCTCGACCCGGGCGCCTGCGATCATGTCATCGACCGAGCGGCCCGAGAGCTTGCCGTAATGCTCTTTCCACGAATCCACCGCGAACAGCACATGACCCTCGGCCGCATAGGCATGGCCCTTGGCGATCAGGCTTTCGATCATCGCCACCATCTGCGGGATGTACTCTGTGGCGCGCGGCATGTGGTCGGGTTCCAGCGCGCCAAGCGCGCCCATGTCGTCCAGAAACCACTGGGTCGTCTCGGCGGTGATATCGCCGATGGGTCGCCCGCTCTCAGCCGCGCGCGCGTTGATCTTGTCGTCGACGTCGGTGAAGTTGCGCACATAGGTCACGTGATCCGCACCATAGACATGGCGCAGCAGCCGGTAGAGCACGTCGAACACCACCACGGGCCGCGCGTTGCCCAGATGCGCCCGGTCATAGACCGTGGGACCGCAGACATACATGCGCACGTTCTGGGGGTCGATCGGGACAAACTCTTCCTTTGTCCGCGTCCTTGTGTTGTGCAGCTTGATCGTCGTCATCGGTCTTGTTCCTCAACAGCATGCGGCAGGCGCTTGTCAGCGCGGGCTTAGCAACTTGTCTTTGCGAAGAAAACGACGAATGACCAGCCCGCGAATGGATCAGCGGGTAATGCAGCAGATAATGATGCGAATGGTGCGGGTCATGGAACATCCCTTAGCACGCCGGGCCTGCTTCTCCAACATGAAATCCGGACGGTAATTGACAAGCAGTACCGGTTCTGCCCCTCTCCGCCTGGGACACAGGCAAGGGAAGCGAGATGAGACTGTCACGGCGGATAACCGGCCTCACCGGGGGCGGATCGGACGGATGGGACCTGTTCCTGCGGGCGCGTCGGATGATCGCCGAAGGCATCGCCGTGACCGAGTTGACCATTGGCGAACATGACACGCGGACGCACAGCTCGATTCTCGATGCCATGGATCGCTCCGCGCGCGGTGGTCATACCGGGTATGCCATGGTTCCTGGCACGGCCCTGTTGCGCGATACCGTGGCCGCGCGGGTTCAGGAACGGACCGGTCAACGCACGACCCGCGACAACGTGCTGATCACACCGGGCGGTCAGGCGGCTCTCTTCGCGGCCCATAGCGCCGCCTGTGATCCGGGGGATACAGCGTTATTTGTCGATCCCTATTACGCCACCTATCCAGGTACGATTCGCGGTGTCGGCGCCCTGCCCCGCGCCGTGATCGCGAGGGCCGAGGACGGGTTCCAGCCGCGCGCCGAAGCGATCGGGGCGGAAGCAGATGGCGCGGTGTCTCTCCTGATCAACTCACCCAACAACCCGACGGGGGTAGTCTATGGCCGCGAAACGCTGGAGGGGATCGCCCGTGTCTGCCAGGACCGCGACTTGTGGCTTATCTCGGACGAGGTCTATGACACACAGATCTGGGAAGGAGCGCATCTGTCCCCCCGTGCGCTGCCCGGAATGGCCGAGCGCACGCTGGTTGTCGGCTCGATGTCCAAGTCCCACGCCATGACCGGGTCGCGCTGCGGCTGGATCGTGGGACCGGAAGCGGCGATTTCGCATCTGATCACGCTGGCCACCCATACCACCTATGGCGTGCCCGGGTTTGTGCAGGACGCGGCGGTTTTTGCCTTGGGTCAGGGACGGGATCTGGAAGAGGAGATCGCAGCGCCCTTTCGCCGCCGCCGCGACCTGGCGCGGCACATCCTGGCGGGTCAGAATGCCGTCCGTCTCAGCCCGGCCCAGGGGGCAATGTATCTGATGCTGGATATTCGGGCGACCGGCCTGTCGGGCGAGGCATTTGCCATAGCCTTGCTGGAGACCCACCATATCGCCGTGATGCCCGGGGAGAGCTTTGGCAAGGCGGCGGCGGGTCATGTCCGGGTGGCGATGACCGTCGCCGATGATGCCTTTGTCAAGGCACTCAAAACGCTCTGTCACTTTGCGGCGCAGCAGACGTCTGGCCTGTCCGAAGGCTGATATCGGGCGGCCCGCAGGCCGCCCGCCCTTGATTTCGGTCGCGTCAGAACCGCAGAGAGGCCCGCAAGTTGAACGTGTTGACGTCGAAATCGCTTGCGGCGCCGCCAAAATCCTTGAACTGGTGGCGCAGAACCTCGCCACTGACCGACAGGTAATCGGTCACCGGCATCGCCAGGCCCAAACCATAGACCACGCCGTTTTCATTGCCGAATGTCGAGGTGGCGCGCGCCGCCCCCAGCACGCCATAGCCCAGTACCGGGCCGAAGTCGTAACCGGCCTTGACCTTGAGCCGCCCGATTTCGTCCAGCGTGCCGCCACCGCCGCCCAGATCGTTGTTGACGCGGTCGTATTCCAGCTCGCCGCCCATGACGAACCGATTACCCAGATCGAAGTTGTACCCGATATGACCGCCGAAGGTAGCGGCCTCGCCATCGCGCGCGCCGGGGCCATCGACATCGCCATAACCGACACCCAGACCCAGATAGGCGCCGCTCCAGTCACCTGCGATTGCCGGGGCGGCCGCGATAGATACCGCGACCAGTGCGGGAACCAAATGTTTCATTGTTCTACTCCTTGCCACGGGACATGAGAAAACCGGCAAGATATTGTCGCCAATATCTTTTTCAGCGCTGCTCTCTTGTCTCCACCAGACAGATGCGCCTTGTCGGAGCCCGCTTCAAGCCGCCGCAGCCACGGCCCTACGGACTGGGCCAGAACCCGCCACAGGGGGGCTGAAGCCTCGCGGAATCCCGCGCACGAGCGCTGAGACACGCAGGTCGCAAACAGGACAGATCAGGTCGGATCGGGATGGCATTCTGCCACAGGATGAGGAGCGCAAGCATGCAAGAGGAACGCAGCAAGATCTGCCTGGTCAGCCGTACCATCGGTGCCGACCGGGGGCGTGCCGCACGGGGTCGGCCTGGCCACCGCTGACGCGTTTTCTTCCTTTCCATTCCCAAACTCACCAGGATTCTACCTGCATGAACGATCAGACTCGTAGCACGGCCCGTGCGGGCGGGCGTTCGGCCCGTCGCGCCGCCCGCTCTGCCGCGCTTCCCGACCATCTGCGCCCCATCCGCCCCGGTATGAGCGGTGGCGCGCTGAACCTTCTGAGCCAACAGGACATGGAGCGTATCCATGCCGCGGCCCTTGACGCGCTGGAGCGGATCGGTCTGGCCGATGCCCCGCAAAGCGGTATCGACTATCTGGTCGGCGCCGGCTGTATCCTGGGCGAGGACAAGCGCATCCGCTTTCCCCGTGCGTTGGTCGAGGACACTCTGGCGCGCGCCAACCGCTCGGTGACGCTCTACAGCCGCGATGGCAAGACCGATCTCGAACTCTCGGGCACGCGGGTCCATTACGGCACCGCAGGGGCTGCGGTTCACATGGTCGATGTAGATGGCCGCGAATACCGCGATTCGACGGTGCAGGATCTGCACGACGCCTCGCGGATTTGCGAGGCGCTCGACAATATTCATTTCGTGCAACGCCCGATGGTCTGTCGCGACATCAGCGACAATTTCGAAATGGATATGAACACGATTTATGCTTGTTGTGCTGGCACGTACAAGCATGTCGGCGTGTCCTTCACCGATCCTTCCTATGTGGCACCCGCCATCGAAATGCTGCACATGATCGCCGGGGGCGAGGCCAACTGGCGCGAGCGGCCCTTCGTGTCAAACTCCAACTGCTTTGTCGTGCCGCCGATGAAATTCGCCACCGAATCCTGTCTGGTGATGGAGGAGTGCATCAAGCACGGCATGCCGGTGCTGTTGCTGTCTGCGGGCATGGCCGGGGCCACCGCGCCCTCGACCGTGGCGGGCGCCATCGTACAGGCGGTGGCCGAATGCCTGGCCGGTCTGGTTTACGTAAATGCCGTAAAGCCCGGAGCACCCGCAATTTTCGGCACCTGGCCCTTTGGCCTGGACCTGCGCACTGGCGCGATGACCGGCGGATCGGGCGAACAGGCGCTGCTGACGGCGGGCTGTGCCCAGATGCATCGCTTTTATGACCTGCCCGGCGGCGCCGCGGCGGGGATCGCCGACAGCAAGCTGCCCGACATGCAGGCCGGGTGGGAGCAGATGTGCTCGAACGTCATGGCGGGTCTGTCGGGGTTGAACATGGTCTACGAGGCGGCGGGCATGCATGCGTCGCTGCTGGGCTTCTGCCATGAAAGCCTGATCCTGTCCGACGACCTGATCGGCCAGGCGCTGCGCTGCGTGCGCGGCATCGAAGTGACCGACGAGACGCTGGCGGTGGATCAGATCGCCGAGGTCTGTCTGGGCGGCAGCGGCCATTATCTGGGCACCGACCAGACGCTGGGCCGGATGCAGGTGGACTATGTCTATCCCACGCTGGGGGACCGGACCTCGCCCAAGGAATGGGTTGAAAAGGACAAGCCCGACCTGATCGCCAAGGCCGTTGCCCGCAAAGAGGCCATTCTGGCCGAACGCTCTCCGGCGCGGTTCGATGCCGCCACCGATGCGGCGATCCGGGCGAAGTTCAACATTCACTTGCCCGCGTAACACATTGAACAAAAACGGCGGCCCCAAGGCCGCCGTTCTTGGCGGCGGTTAGCCGTCGCTTGCGGGCAGCAGACCTGCCTCTTGTGCGGCGGCCACCTCCTCGGAATCGAGGACCGCATCACCATTGGCATCCATCCGCACAAAGGTTTCTGCGTTCACCTCGGGGTTGGCGGCCTGAACCTCGGTCAGGGTCAGCACGCCGTCGCCATCCGTATCCGCGCTGCTTTGCGCCCATGCGGTCGCAGGCAGGGCCAGTCCCAAAGCGCCCAGCAGGGCCAGCAGTTTCGGTGTCATCTGAGTCTCTCCTCAAGTGGGGTTATGTCTCTGTCTTGTCCGGACAGGCCCACAGTCCCCTCTCTGCACATCCCTGTCACCTTGCGCGAACCGACGACCCGGATTCGCGCTGACGGGCGCCGGTTGTCCCGTAACCCGTCGGCAAGGTGCCGCCCGCCGCCGCGCGCCCGAGCGGTTTCGGCGGAACTCCTCGGATGATATCGCCCGGATCCGGCAGGCTCTTGCCGGAAACCTGTTTGCGCGGCGCCGGATGCCACAGAATCCGAGTCGCGCGCCCGACCGTTCAGCCGAGCGCGGTCTTGGGAAAATAGAAACTGACGGTCCAGTTCGGCATGTCCACGATCTCGCTGATGCGCAGGTCGCCACAGACCGAACAGAGCATATAGGCATCCAGCGCGCTCATCCCCGTGGTGGCGGAGATCCAGTCGATCATGCCCGACACCGCATCGCGCGCCGCCTGCATCAGATCGGGGCCGATCCCGGTGGTGGCCTTGTAACCCGCACCATCGAAATGGCGGCTGACCGGTCCGTCTGTCTCGAACCGGGGAAAGGCCAGATCGGCGCCCTTGAGCAGGTCGATCCTGATCGCCACATCCATCGGGCTTTCGATGGCGGTGCCACAGATCTCGCCATCGCCCTGCGCGGCATGGGTGTCGCCCAGCGACAACAGGCCGCCCGCCACCTCGACCGGCAGATAGAGCGTGGTGCCCACCGCATTGTCGCGAATGTCCAGATTGCCGCCCACCCGGCGTGGTGGCACCACCGAATGATTGCCCGCCTCGGCCAGTGCCAGCCCGATGGTGCCCACAAAAGGCTTCAGCGGCACCTGCCCCCCCGGACCGTAAAGCGCGGGCCGCATCGCCACCTTGTCATAGCTCCAGATATGCAGGGCGGGATCGGGGAACTGGTCGGTCAGCAGGCCGAAACCGGGGATATTCGCGGTCCAGCCCCAGCCCGAGGGCTTGAAGTCGAGGAAGGTGATCGCCACCGCGTCACCCGGCTCGGCCCCGTCGATATGGATGGGGCCGGTCACCGGGTTCACCTTGTCGAACGACAGCGCGCCCAGATCGGCCAGTGTCGACCCCGGCCCCAATTGCCCGCCCGAGCTGTCAATCGTCTCGATCTCGACCGTCTGGCCGGGGGTGACCCGCAACACCGGCTCGATGCTGTTGTCCCAGCCGAAATGGTGAGAGTGCTTGTGGATCGTGTGATTGCAGCCCATTGCCGTCTCCTATTTCAAGATCAGATCCTCGATTTCGCGGTCGCCCATCAGCCCGCCGGGGCGCAGCGCCATGGTCAGCACGATCACCCCGCCCAGCACGATGCCCGACAGGCCCAGCGCCTCGGGCAGGTCGATGCCCAGCACCACCGGACCGGTTTCCAGCCAGCGCACCCATTCCAACCCGAACGAGATCAGAAAGGTGCCCAGCACCGCCCCTGTCACCGTCCGCATGCCGCCCAGGATCAGCATGGCAAGCGTCAGGAACACATGGTTGAAATAGAAGGGCCGCGCCGAGATCGTGCCCAGGTAATAGGCATAGGCGATGCCCGCCACCGCCAGAAGCACCCCCGACAGCACCCAGGCCATCAGCCGCAACCGGTGGATATCCACCCCCATGGCGGCGGCGCCCACCTCGTCATCGGCCGAGGCACGCAGGGCAACGCCCCAGCGGCTTTCGCGAAAGCCGCGGGTGATGAACACCACCAGCACCGCCAGCCCCACTACCCAGGTCAGGTTGAAGAGTTGCGGAATGCCGAAAAATGCCTGGTTCCCCTTGAAGATATCGGTGCGGTAGAGGAACAGCCCATGCACGATGACCAGCACCGCCAGCGACACGATGGTGGCGCCGATGCCGGTCAACCGCACGATGAACACCCCCACCAGCCAGGCCACCAGCCCGGTCAGCACCAGCGCGATCAGCGCCGAACTGACCGGGTCGAGCGCGAATGCGTTCAGCCCCCAGGGCGCATCGGGCAGCGAGATCGCCTTGATCTTTTCCGGTGTCACGCAGATCGCGGCGGCATAGGCGCCGATCCCCATGAAGGCGGAATGGCTGAGATTGGTGACCCGCGCATTGCCCATGAACACTTGCAGCGCCAAAACGACCAGCAAGTTGACATAGGCACCATAGACCAGCCGCAACTGATAGCGCGAGCCGAACCAGGTGGCGGCCAGACCGATCACGATCAGGATCAGTGCAAGCAGCGCGGCGCCGACAATGCCGCGGCGCTGGGCTCGGGACAGGGTCATATCTTGTCCCCCTTCTCGACCGGCGGCGACAGGATGCCGTCAGGCCGCCAGATCAGCACCATCGCGATGATGCCGAAGACAAAGGCGTCGGTCATCCCGCCCAGCGATTGCGGCAGCATCACCAGCATCGCCACCTCGACAGCCCCCAAGAGGAAGCCGCCCAGAACCGCGCCCGGCAGGCTGCCAAAGCCTCCCACCACACAGGCGACAAAGGCCTTGAGCACCGGGTCGAACCCCAGATGCGGATCGACCGAGCCGCGCCGCGCCATGATGAACACGCAGGCGATCCCCGCCAGCAGGCCCGAGATGGCAAATGCCATGGCAAAAACCCGGTTGGCGCGGATACCACTCAGCCGCACCATCTCGAAATCCAGCGACGCCGCCCGCATCGCCAGGCCCAGCACGGTGCGGCGCAAAAACAGCATCAGCGCCACGATCACCACCGCCGTGGTCAGCGCCTCGAACAGTTGCAGCGAGGAAACCCGTATCGCGCCCAGATCGACGGGCCAGTCGAGGAAATAGAGAGAGGTCACCGCGATTGGCCGGGGCGAGACCAGCAGCAGGAACAGGTTCTGCAACACGATCGAGACACCAAAGGCCGTGAGCAGCCCCGTGGTCGGGTCGGCATAGCGCACCGGGCGGAACGCCACCCGTTCCAGCATCATGGACCCGGCTACCGCCGCCAGCACCGCCGCCCCGATCACGATCAGCGGATTGCTCAGCGCCAGCGCGGCCATGGCGACCATGGTATAGCCGCCCACCGCGATGATTTCACCATGGGCGAAATTCACCAGCCCCATGATCGAGAACACGATGGCCAGCCCCAGCGCCAGCAGCGCGTATTCGGCACCGAAAGAGAGGGCGTTCATCGCCTGTTGCGCAACATAATCCATCTCAGCCGATCCCCGTCAGTTCCGCCATCAGCGCGTCGCTCTGGCCCAGTGTCCCGGCCGTCCCCTCGGCCACGATACGCCCGTTGTTGAGCAGATAGGCATAGTCCGACAGCCTCAGCGCCTGGGTCGCGTTCTGTTCGACCAGCAGGATGGTCATCCCCTGCTGGCGCAGCGTTTCGATCATCGCGAAAATCTGCGCCACGATGCGCGGCGCAAGGCCCAGGCTCGGCTCGTCCAGCAGAAGGATTCGCGGTTCGGACATCAGCGCGCGGGCAATCGCCAGCATCTGCTGTTCGCCGCCTGACAGGGTGCCCGCCTGCTGGTCGCGCCGCTCACCCAGAATGGGAAAGGTGTCGAA
Source organism: Ruegeria sp. YKSF070 (assembly GCF_059612725.1). Taxonomy (NCBI): domain Bacteria; kingdom Pseudomonadati; phylum Pseudomonadota; class Alphaproteobacteria; order Rhodobacterales; family Roseobacteraceae; genus Ruegeria; species Ruegeria sp. YKSF070. The sequence continues at coordinate 21,458 of NZ_JBXWRD010000007.1, forward strand.
CCAGCGCGCGATGCGCTCGGCCTGCCCCTCGGGCCGCATGGCGGCGCCAAGGCGCAGGTTCTCGGTCACCGTCAGGTTGGCAAAGACGCGCCGCCCCTCGGGCGAGATCGCCAGCCCGCGCCGCATCCGCGCCTCCACCGGCAGGCCGCCCATGTCGGAGCCGTCAAAGGCGATGGTGCCTGCCGCCCGCGCAATGCCGGTGATCGCCGACAGGGTCGAGGTCTTGCCCGCTCCGTTCGGCCCCAACAGCGAAACGCATTGCCCCGGCTTCACCTGAAAGGTGATCCCGTGCACCGCCTCGATCGGCCCGTGATAGACCCGCAGGTCCGTGACATTCAGCATCCGCCGCCCCAGATTTGGTTCCGGCGGGGCCAGCACGGCCCCGCCCCAGCCTCAGTTCAGCCTCAGTTCCAGTCCATGGGCGTGTTGGCGGGAACCTCGTTCGAGATCAGCACCCGCTTGCCGCCTTCGAAGCCGATCACCGGAATGGTGCGCTGCGCATAGGTCCGGGTCTCCTTGAACGAGATCGCATCCACCGACATCACCGGGATGCTGTCGGCGTTGCGCAGGGTCTCGGCCAGGGTGACCGGATCGGTGCTGCCCGACTGTTCCACCGCCCAGGCGACCGCCTTGACCGTGTCGGCCCCGGTGGCCGGGAACAGGCCCGGCACGTCGATCCCCATCTCCTTGCACTCGGCGATGAACTTCACCACCGCGCTGTCGGCATGGCTGGGCGCCAACGTGGCAAAGAACACCTTGTTCAGAATCATCGGATCATCGCTGCCGATGGCATCCAGCGACGGGTCGTCAAACCCGTCGGCGCCGACCACATAGGCCTCGATCCCGGCGCTGCGCATCTGCCGGATCAGCACCGCGATATCGGGCATGATCGACGAGATATAGACCGCGTCGATCTGCTCGCCCAATGCTTTCATCTCGGCGATCTGCGGCGACCAGTCCGAGGTCCCGAAGGAGAAGTTGAGCTTGCTCAACACCTTGCCGCCCCCGGCCTCGACCACGTCACCAAACCAGAGCGGCGTTCGCGCCGACCAAGAGCCGCCCTCGTCCGAGGTCATCAGCACAACATTTTTGACCCCGAGGCTCAGCGCGTGGTTCGCCGCTGCAGTGGCGGTGAACGGGTCGGGCGAGACGCCGGTGAAGAAGTTGTCGACAATGCCTGCATGCATTTCGACCTGGGTCGATTGCGGCTGAAAGATCGACACACCATAACCCTGGGCGACCTGCGCCACCGGGATCATCGTGTCCGAGAACGGAATGGTGCCCAGCATCACCGCGCCCTCGTCGAGGAATTTCTGCGCCAGGCTGATGGCGGTCTGCGTGTCGGCGCCGCTGTCCTGGATCAGCACTTCGATCTTCATGCCGTTCACACCGCCTTTGGCGTTGATCATGTCCGCCATGCAGCGCGCGCCCTGCCATTCGGAATAGGGCGCGTAATCGCCGGTCATCGGCACGCCGAGGCCGATCTTGATGGTATCCGCCGCCAGCGCGGGGCTTGCTATTGCAACGCAGGCCAGAGCCGCGATCGAGGTCTTTCTCATGTCATTCTCCTGTTGGTTGCCCGCCGCCCGTTCAGGCGGCGTGGTCATTGCCTTCTCCCAGATATGCGTCGATGACCTGCCTGTTTTCCGATACCTCGCGCGGGGTGCCTTCGGCGATCACCGCGCCCATGTTCAGCACCGTGATCCGTTCGCACAGCGACATGATGAATTTCAGATCGTGGTCGATGACCAGAAATGCGCAATCGGTCTGGCCGCGCACCCAAGTCAGCGCGCGCCCCAGTGCCTGGGTCTCCTGTTCGTTCATGCCCGCCGCCGGTTCGTCCAGCATCAGCACCCGCGGCGCCAGCGCCAGAGCGCGCACGATTTCCAGCCGGCGCAGCTGGCCATAGGCCAGCGCATCGGCGCGGCTGTTGCGGCGGCTGTCCAGATCGAACTGGACCATCGCCTGTGCCACCAGCGCATCGGCACTGCGTCCGGCCCGCGCGGCGGTATAGCGGGCGACGTCGATATTCTGTTCCACCGTCAGCGCCGGAAACACCCGCAAGTTCTGAAAGGTGCGCGCGATACCGCATTCGGCCCGGCGCGGCGCGCTCATCCCGTCAAGCGATTGCCCGTCCAGCGTCAATGTCCCCGCCGAATGAGAGAGCAGCCCCGAGATCAGGTTCACCAGCGTGCTCTTTCCCGCGCCATTGGGGCCGATCAGCCCATGCACCTGCCCCGCCGCCAGCCGCATCGACACATCGCGCACCGCCTGCACGCCGCCAAAGGACTTGCTGAGACCCTTGAGTTCAAGCACGGGCCAGCTCCGCCACCAGCTCTTGCGTGGTCACCTGTCTGCAATAGCCCTTGATCGCCGAGAGCGAATTGTCGTGTCGCGCCTGGGTGTAGGTCAGGCAGGCATCGCTGACCTGGGTCACCAGATAACCCAGGTCGCAGGCATCGCGGATGGCGCTTTCGACGCATTGATCGGTGATCAGCCCCGAGATCACCAGTTGTCGAACGCCCAGATTGCGCAGCACATAGTCGATATGGGTCGAAACAAAAACCGAGGACGACCCCTTGGGCAGCACGATCTCGTCCCCCTCGGGCGCGATCTGGTCGATCACCTTGCCGTCCCACGAGCCCTTTGGCACGTTGAAGCCGGTAATCTTGTAATCCAGCGAGCGGTCGCGCCCGTCCAGCGTCAGGCTTTCGATGGTGGTATACATCACTTCGACCCCGGCGGTGCGGCAGGCGGCCTGAATCGCCTGCATATTAGGGATCACGCGGCTGTCGAGCTGGTCGAAATACCAGCCATATCTGGCATCGAATTCGGCGGGGTCCAGCCCGTCGAACTCGGCCCCGTTGCGATGGGCCGAGAAGTTCTGAACGTCGATGAACAGCAGCGCCGATTGGGCCGGGATCAGCGGCAGATCGCGGGTCAGGGTCATGTCAGGCTCTCCATCACATGGGTGATCGCACCCGCCAGCAGCCCGGCCCACAGGGCCGCGCCGGGGGCGCTGTCGATCTGGTCGTTGCGAATCTCGATCAGGCAATGCGGCAGGCCACGGGCCTCTGCATGGACGGGGATAAACCAGTCGGTCTCATCCTCGATCCGATAGGGTTCGTTGATCGCCAGCACCAGATCGGGGCGGCGGTCGGCGATGTGGTCGCGCAGCGCCTCGGCGGTGGCCATGCTCTGGCGGCTCAGAAAACCGGCATGCCAGGGGCGCGCGCGCCCCGCCATGCTGGGTGTGTAGGAATGGATCGAGAAGGCCGCCCGGCGTGGCGGGCTGTCGAGCAGGTGCGCCATCTGGCGATCCATCGGGTCGAAGATTTCGGCGATGCGGCTGGCGCGCGCTGTCGCGCTCAGCCCGAGATTGCCGGGAACGGCGGCGCCATCGCTGACCTCGGGCATCGCCTCGGCGCTGTGCGGCGGGCGGTTGGCGTCAATGACCAACCGGCTGTAGCGTTGCAGGATCAGCGGCGCACCCAGCTCTGCCGCCACCGCGCGCGCCACCGCCTCGGCCCCTATATCCCAGCCACGATGGCTGTCGAGCACCCCGGGGCCCAGCCCAAGGTCACCCAAGGCGCGCGGAACCGCCCGCCCGGCATGTTCACAAACCAGCAGCAATGGCGCAGCGCTTTCGGCCTCCACCAGGTCAACCGGCGCGGGATCCGCATCTGTCAGCAAAAGAGGAGTGGCAGCAGCTTGCATGCCGCCAGAGTAGAGAAAGAATTTTTTCAATGTCAAGAAAATTGCCATTGATTGAAAATTTATTCTCATCATAATCGGACCCATGACCATTCGCCATGCAATCGAGGCCCATGCCGACAGCCTGACCCAGTCCGAGCGCAAGCTGGCTGCGGCGCTGCTGTCGGATTATCCCTATGCCGGGCTGATCTCGATCCAGGAACTGGCCGAACGGGCCGAGGTCTCGGCGCCCTCGATCACCCGTTTCGTGGCCAAGATCGGCCTCTCCGGCTATCAGGAGATGCAGCGCCGGCTGATCTCGGAACTGAAGGAAGGCGACCGCTCGCCTGTCGAACTGCATGATGGTGGCACCCGGATCGAGGGCGGCTATCTGGACGAATTCGTCGCCCGCGCGGCGGCACAGCTGCATTCGGCCCGCGACGCGATCACCGAGGGGCAGTTCTCGCGCATCTGCGCCCTGCTCGGCGATCCCAAACGCGCGGTCTACGCGTTGGGCGGGCGCATCAGCGACACCATCGCGCAGCATCTGTCATTTCACCTGCGCCAGGCGCGTCAGGGCGTGTTCCACCTGCCCCGCGACCCCGAGACATGGCCCGAATACCTGCTCAGGATGCGGCCAGGCGACGTGTTCTTCATGGTCGATTTCCGCCGCTACCAGACCAATCTGGCGCGGCTGGCCGAACAGGCCGCGCGCGACCGCAAGGCACATGTGGTGCTGATGACCGACAAATGGCTGTCGCCGGCCACCCGCCATGCCTCGGAGGTGCTGGCGGTGCCGATCGAGACGGGCACGATCTGGGACAGCTATTCGGCCGCGCTGGCGGTGACAGAGGCGCTGGCGACCCGCGTCGGCGAAGACAATTGGGACCAGACCCGCGCCCGGATCGAAGCCTGGGACGCGGCCAGGGGACATGCACGGGAGAGCTGAGATGACACCGTTGATTTTTGCGGCAACCTGCGATCTGGCGGGCAAGGTGCGGGGCAAGGGCTTTCCCGCCGAGCAGCGCGACAAGCGGCTGGTGCGTGGCGTCGGCTGGACCCCCACCAACGCACTGATCACCTGTTTCGACACCATCGGCGACAGCCGCTATGGCGCGCTGGGCGATCTGCTGCTGATCCCCGATGAGGAGGCCGAGGTCGAACTGAGCTTTGGCGAAGTCACCGAACATTTCATGCTGGGCGATATCGTCGAACTGGATGGCAGCCCCTGGGACCTGTGCACCCGCGCCCTGCTGCGCAGCGCGCTCGACCGGCTGGAGGCGCTGAGCGGTACGCGGCTGCTGGCGGCCTTCGAGCACGAGTTCCAGATCCGCGGCGGCCCCGGTCCGGTGGGCGAGGCCTATGGCCGGGGCGGGTTCGAAGCGCAGCGCGCGCTGTGCGAAACGCTGATGGCGCGGCTGGCGCAAGTGGGGCTGTCCCCCGACAGTATCATGAAGGAATACGGCCCCAACCAGTACGAGGTGGTGATCGGCCCCGAAATCGGGCTGCGTGCCGCCGATGCGGCGGTGATCCTGCGCGAGATCACCCGATCCTCCGCGCGGCATCTGGGGCAAGAGGCCACCTTTACCCCGATCCGCGACCCCGCCAGCGTCGGCAACGGGGTACATATCCACATGAGCTTTCTAAACGCCGATGGCAGCCCGGCCACCTATGACGCCGAGGGCCCCTGCGGCATGTCGGCCCTGACCGCCAGCTTTGCCGCCGGGGTGCTGAAATACCTCGACAGTATCCTGGCACTGACCGCGCCCTCGGTGGTCTCTTATCTGCGCCTGACGCCGCATCGCTGGTCGGCGGCCTATAACAACCTTGGCTTTCGCGACCGCGAGGCGGCGCTGCGGATCTGCCCGGTGACGTCGCGCGATCCGGCCTCGGTGGCGCGGCAGTACAATATCGAATACCGCGCCGCGGATGCCGCCGCCTGCCCGCATCTGGCGCTGGCCGCGATCGTGCATGCGGGATGCCAGGGCATCGAAGAGGGACTGTCGGCCCCCGAGCCAACCGAAGAGGACCTGTCGCTGCTGCCGCCCGAAGCGCTGGATGCGCGCGGCCTGGTTCGCCTGCCGCAAACGCTGAAGGAGGCGCTGGAGCGGCTGGGTGCCAATGCCACCGTGGCGGGCTGGTTCCCCGAACCGCTGGTGCCGGTCTACCTGGCCCATAAGGCGTCCGAGATTGCCCATGTGGCCGGGATGGACACGGTCGGGCGCTGCGCCGCCTATGAGGCGAGTTACTGAGGGTTTCGGATCGCTGACGCGATCCGCCGATCGGGGAGGGCTCTGCCCTCCCCGAACCCCTCCCGAGGTATTTTTGAACAGAAGAAGGTGAGGGACGGTGCCTGATCGGGGTCGCGGAGATTAGCCGCCGCGCATGGCGCGCCAGATCAGGTTGGCGCCCAATACCACGAAGAGAAGGATCAGGGCACGGCGGAACAATGCCGGGTCCGCACGGTGGCGCAGGCGCTCACCCAGGGCGAAGCCCATGAAAGTGGGCACCAGCAACAGAGCTGAGAGCCCGAGCCCGCGTGGATCGGCGTGGCCCGCTACCACATAGGAGAGCATCAGCGGCAGGCTGCCAGCGGCAATGAGCAGACCGCTGGCCTGCACGAACTCGTCCCTTGGCGCGCGGCGGGCGCTGAGATACATCGCCATCGGCCCGCCCCAACCAGCGGTCAGCCCACCGATCACGCCTGTGAGTGCAGCCCAGATCACCTCGATCAAACCAACGTGGCGTTCGGGCAGTGGCGGCACCCGGCGCAGGCTGTCGAGCAGCGCGTAGAGCAGCAGGATCGCCCCAAGCGCCCCCATCAGCAGCCGGTCGCCCGCCTCGCGACTGAACCAGGCGGTCAGCCCCACCGACAAGCCCAGGATCAGCGCAAACCGGCCATAGCGGCGAATGAGCAGGCCCAGCGGCCCGCCCCGCGCCATCTGCCAGAGATTGCTGAGCAGCATCGGCATCAGGATCAGCGTGATCGCCATGCGCGGATCGATGCCCAGCGTCAGAAGCGCCAGCGACACGGTGGGCAGGCCCAATCCGATGAAGCCCTTGATCGTGCCCGCCAGCAAAAGCACCGCGCTGGCAAAGAGCATCAGGTCGAGCGTGGTCATGGCGCCTCTCCGACTGGCCCCAGACAGGCCCGCGCCCGACCAGAGCCGCGCGCTTCGGGTCTGTCAAGGCGACAGCGTTCACGGTTGCCTTTGCGACCGCCGCTCACCCTGCCAGCACCTCGCGCATCAGCATTCCCAGCCCCAGGCAGAGGCAGAGCAGCACCAGAAGGCGCTGGAACTGCGCGTCGGTAACGCGACGGAAAGCGAAGATCCCAGCCTGCGCCGCCAATACGCCGGCCGGCAGCACCACGGCGAAAGCGGTCCAGACCTGCGCCTCGTAGGCGCCGCGCAGGGCCAGCCCGGCAACGGTGATGAGCAGGATCGAAAAGTTGTAGCTTTGCAGCACCGCGCGGGTCTCGGCCCGGGGCCAGGCCCGCATCGACAGCCAGATGGTCGGCAGCACGCCCGACAGCGAGGCGAAGCCGCCCAGAACACCGCCGACGAACCCCAGGGCCCGGTCGACCCAGCGATGCTGCCCCTCGATCCGGGGCAAGGAGCGGCGCAGGCCGAAATAGCCGCCATACAGCACCAGCACCACCGCGATGATCCGGCGCAGCACCGCCGGATCGACCCAGTCGAGCAGCATCAGACCAAGCGGAACGCCCAGAATGCCCGGCAGGGTGAAACGCAGCCAGCGGCGCGGATCGTCCCAAAGCACCGAACGCGAGATCCACAGCCCCTGCACCCCCGCCAGCACCGCCAGAAGCGCGGTCAGCGCCACCGCCGAAACCGGGTCGAGCACCACCAGAAAGAACCCCAGGGCAAAAAGCGAGGTGCCCATGCCCGCCAGCCCGTTGACGAAACCGCCTGCCAGACCGCCGAGCAGCACATAGATGACGGTCTCGATCTGCATCCGGTCTGTCCCCCTGCCCTGCCCAGTGCCGTATCGTGGCATTGGGAAGGGGTCAACGACGCTCTACCCGGCCAATGTCGGCAGCCAGAGAACGATCTGGGGAAAGGCGACCAGCAGGCCGATGGTCACCGCATCGGCGACAAAAAAGGGCATGACACCCCGGAACACGTCCTGCACGCTCAGGTCCGGGCGCACACCGGCAACCACGAAACAGTTGAGGCCGATGGGCGGGGTGATCAGGCAGAACTCGGCCATTTTCACCACCAGGATACCAAACCAGATCGCGCACATTGGCCCCGACATGCCGAAGGCACTGTCCGCCGCGCTGACCGCCTCGCCCCCGTTCAGCGCCATCACCGCCGGATAAACCACCGGCAGGGTCAAGAGCAGCATGCCGATTGCATCCATGAACATGCCCAGCACGGCATAGGCCAGAAGGATACAGACCAGGATCAGCATCGGCGACATCGCAAGCGAGGTGATCCAGTCGGAAAACGCCCCTGGCAGGTCGGCAAAGCCAAGGAAGCGCACATAGATCAGCACCCCCCAGATGATGGTGAAGATCATCACCGTGAGCTTGGCGGTCTCCAGGAGCGCGCTCTTGAACTCGGCCCATTTCATGCCGCGCAGCACCGCCATGCAGAACACGACAAAGGCCCCCAGCGCCCCGCCCTCGGTCGGCGTGCCCCAGGCATCGCCGCCAAAGGGGTTGTAGACAAAGAAGATGATGATCACGACCACGAACACGATGGGCAGCGCGCCGGGCAGCGAAGCGAACCGCTGCCGCCAGGTGAACCCGGTCACCGGCGGCCCCACCGATTTGAACAGCACCGCGATGCCCACGATCAGCGCCACATAGATCACCGCGCTGAAGGCGCCGGGCACAAAGCCCGCCAGCAACAGCTTGCCCACATCCTGTTCCACGATGATCGCGTAGATCACCAGGATCGCCGAAGGCGGAATCAGCGAGGCGAGCGTCCCCGCCGCCGCCACCACGCCCGCCGCAAAACGCTTGTTATAGCCGATTGCCAGCATCTCGGGGATGGCGATGCGGGCAAACACCGCCGAGGTCGCGACCGACGCCCCGGACACCGCGGCAAAGCCCGCGGTGGCAAACACCGTCGACACCGCCAGCCCGCCCGGCACCCAGGCCATCCAACGCTTGGCCGCCTCGAACAGCGCCCGCGTCAGCCCCGCGTAATAGGCCAGATAGCCGATCAGGATGAAGGTCGGGATCAGGCTCAGCGCCTGGCTTGCCACCTTGGAATGGGGCACCTGCCCCGCCGTCTTGACCGCCACCGTCAGCGCCCAGCCGAAATCCTGCGGGTCATAGCCCTTCTTGGACCAGAAAATCCAGATGAGCCCCACCAGCCCCGCCAGCGCTGCGGCAAAGGCCACGCGCATGCCGACCAGAACCAGGACCAGCAGCCCGCCGGTGACCCAGAGGCCGATCTCGATACTATCCATTGTCATGCCCCGCCAGTTGCTCGGCCTCGGCCGCCGCCTGGGCGGCCACATCCTGGATCAGCGGCACCGCTACCGGCGCATCAAGCCCCAGCAGAAAGGCGCGGCCATACCCCCAGACCTGCAAAACCAACCGCAGGCACAGAACCGAAAACGCCACCGGCGCCAGCAGTTTGGCAGGCCAGAGCGGAATGCCGATGTCGATAGAGCTGTCGCGGCTCCAGAGTGGCGCGTTCATGTCGAAGGCACGCAGGAAATGCGCCCAACTGCCCCAGACCAGAAGTATCATCAAGCCCAGGATCAGCAGCACCGAGATCAGCTCGAACAGCCACAGCGCCCGGCCCTGAAGCCGCCCGATGAACAGGTCCATCCTGATATGGCCGCCCTCGCGCTGTACAAAGGCGATGCCCATGAAGGCGATCAGCGGCATCGCCTGCTCGATCCAGTCCACATAGCCGGGCAAGGGCGCGTTCATCGTGTTGCGCCCGCCGACCGAGACCACAGCCAGCAGCATCAGCGCAAACACCGCCAGCCCGCTGATCAGCGCCAGGACCCGCTCCAGCCGCAAGAGCGCCCGGTCCAGACGGCTCAGCGCGCTGCCGTCCTCCAATACTGATGCATGCCCTGCCATGGCAAAGCCCCCTTACGTCCGGTTTCCGGAAAAGAACAGGCCGGGTACATGCGCACCCGGCCCCCGTTGCGGCCTCAGCTGCCGCGTGCCGATTTCAGCGTGGCATGGACCAGATCCAGCAGTTCCTGCCCCGGCAGGCCCTGCGCGGTCATGTCCTCGACCCATTTGGCGCTGATCGGTCCGGCAACCTTGGCGCGGAACTCCTCCAGCACCTCGTCCGAGATCATCACCTTTTCAACGCCCTTTTCGGCCAGCACGTCATCCCATTTCTTCAGCAGAGTGCCGTAGTTGGTCAGATAGTGGTCGATGGCCTCGTCGATCGAGCTGTCGAGCGCCGCGCGCTCGTCATCGCTCAGCGCCTCGTAGGCGTCGATATTCACCACCACGGGGCAGTTCACGGTGCCCGGATTCAGGTTGGCGGTCCACCAGTCGGCCTTGTTGATGGTGCCAAAGCTCAGATGCGCGTGCTGGGCAAAGGCCACGGTATCCACCACGCCCGATTCCATCGCGTTATAGGCTTCGGTCGCGGGCACCGAGGTCGGCACCCCGCCAACCGCCGCGAATGCCGCACCCAGACCGCCCGTCGCGCGGACCCGCATGCCCTCGAACTCGGCCAGTTCGTCGCGCGGCGAACCGGTGCCCACCAGGTTGTATTGCGGCATCGGTGAGGTCATGAGCAGCTTGGCATTCCACTGCGCCATTTCCTTTTGCGCCGCCGGATGGGCATAGACCGCGTTCGACACGGCAACCTCTTCGGCCAGCGTGTTCACGCCCAGGAACGGCAGTTCCAGTACCGTGATCGCCCGGTTCTTGTCGGCGTGATAGCCGGCACAGAACTGCGCCATTTCGAACGCGCCGATCGAGATCCCATCCAGGTTCTCGCGGGGCTTGGACAGGCCGCCATAGCTGACATTCAGGGTGAACGATCCGCCGGTCTTTTCGCTGACCAGCTCGGCCAGTTTCTCGACATGCTCGGTAAAGGCACGGCGCTTACCCCAGACCGACACGTTCCATTCGGTGGCGCCTGCCTCGACGGCAAAAGACACGGTCAGGGCGGCCGCAACTGCGCCGCTCAACATCTTGTTCATGAAGTCTCTCCCTATGCTGCGGTCCTTCCGTCCGGACCGCTTGCGGTCAAGCTAGCGCCAACATGGCAGCATGCCAAGCCCGCAACCTGGCGAGTCGGTCATGCCGCTGCGCAGCATGATTGCCCGGGCGAGACCGGCACCGAAACATTATGTCACACCCGAAATGCGGCTTTCGCGCCTTCCGTGAAACCCGGATGGGCCACGACCGCCTGCCGGTCGGGGAAAAATCCTTGACAGGAACAGGGGTTGATTTTCATCGGTATTTCCAAATTCGAGTTCACAAAATTTACAAATTACCCCTGAAATCATCAACAAATTTACATTCAATCCTTTGTTTTACAGGTATTTATTTTCTTCTTTTCAGTTTCCGCTATGATTTACGCAGGGTTGGAACGCAGATCGACAATACCCATGGGGATGGGTGAAAACGGTCGCAATGAAATCAGTGAGAGGGAGGAGCCTCATCCATGTCACCAGCAGCTCAGACCGAGACCAAGCTCTATGCGCCGTCCACCGACACCGTGGCGCGGGCGCATGTGAACGCGGAAACCTATGACCGGATGTATGCCGCCTCGATGGCCGATCCCGAAGGGTTCTGGGCCGAGCAGGGCAAGCGGGTCGACTGGATCAAACCCTTTACCCAGGTCAAGGACGTCAACTACAATTTCGGCGAGGTCTCGATCAACTGGTATGCCGATGGCACGCTGAACGTCGCGGCCAACTGTATCGACCGTCACCTGGCCAGCCGTGGCGACCAGACCGCGATCATCTGGGAGCCGGATTCGCCCACCGAACCGGCCAAGCACATCACCTACAAGGAACTGCACGGCTCGGTCTGCCGGATGGCCAACATCCTGGAGAGCCTGGGCGTGCGCAAGGGCGACCGCGTCGTCATCTACCTGCCGATGATCCCCGAAGCGGCCTATGCCATGCTGGCCTGCGCCCGCATCGGCGCCATTCATTCCATCGTCTTTGCCGGTTTCTCGCCCGACGCGCTGGCGGCGCGCATCAACGGCTGTGACGCCAAGGTGGTGATCACGGCCGACGAGGCACCGCGCGGCGGCCGCAAGACGCCGCTGAAATCCAATGCCGACGCGGCCCTGCTGCATTGCAAGGACAGCGTCAAATGCCTGGTGGTCAAGCGCACCGGCGGCCAGACCACCTGGATCGCCGACCGCGACTTTGACTATAACGAGATGGCGCTCGAGGCGTCGGATTACTGCGCGCCTGCCGAGATGGGTGCCGAGGATCCGCTGTTCATCCTCTATACCTCCGGCTCGACCGGCCAGCCCAAGGGCGTGGTGCATACCACCGGCGGCTATCTGGTCTATGCCGCGATGACGCATGAAATCACCTTCGACTATCACGACGGCGACATCTACTGGTGCACCGCCGATGTGGGCTGGGTCACCGGCCACAGCTATATCGTCTATGGCCCGCTGGCCAATGGCGCCACCACGCTGATGTTCGAGGGCGTGCCGACCTATCCTGACGCGGGCCGCTTCTGGGAGGTTTGCGCCAAGCACAAGGTCAACCAGTTCTACACCGCCCCCACCGCCATCCGCGCGCTGATGGGCCAGGGCACCAGCTTTGTCGAAAAGCACGACCTGAGCGACCTGCGCCTGCTGGGCACCGTGGGCGAGCCGATCAACCCCGAGGCCTGGAACTGGTACAATGACGTGGTGGGCAAGGGCAAATGCCCGATCGTCGACACCTGGTGGCAGACCGAGACCGGCGGCCATCTGATGACGCCGCTGCCGGGTGCCCATGCCACCAAGCCGGGGGCCGCGATGAAGCCCTTCTTCGGCGTTCAGCCGGTGGTGCTCGACCCGCAATCGGGTGTCGAGATCAGCGGCGACGGGGTCGAGGGCGTGCTCTGCATCAAGGACAGCTGGCCGGGCCAGATGCGCACCGTCTGGGGTGATCACGAGCGGTTCCAGAAGACCTATTTCGCCGATTACAAGGGCTATTACTTCACCGGTGACGGTTGCCGCCGCGATGCCGACGGCGACTATTGGATCACCGGCCGCGTCGATGACGTGATCAACGTCTCGGGTCACCGCATGGGTACCGCCGAGGTGGAAAGCGCGCTGGTCGCTCATGCCGCCGTGGCCGAGGCCGCCGTGGTCGGTTACCCGCACGAGATCAAGGGCCAGGGCATCTATTGCTATGTCACCCTGATGAACGACCGCGAGCCGTCGGACGAGCTGATGAAGGAGCTGCGCACCTGGGTGCGCACCGAGATCGGCCCGATTGCCAGCCCGGACGTGATCCAGTGGGCGCCGGGCCTGCCCAAGACCCGTTCGGGCAAGATCATGCGCCGCATCCTGCGCAAGATCGCCGAGAACGACTTTGGCTCGCTGGGTGATACCTCGACACTGGCCGATCCCTCGGTGGTCGACGATCTGATCGCCAATCGCGCCGGCAAGTAAGGGTATGACCATGGACGCTGCCACTCTGACCACCCCCGCCGTTCTGATCCTTCTCGGCCCTCCGGGCGCCGGGAAGGGCACCCAGGCCCGCATGTTGGAAGACAAGTTCGGGCTGGTGCAACTCTCGACCGGCGACCTGCTGCGTGCAGCCGTGGCCGCCGGTACCCCCGCCGGCAAAAAGGCCAAGGCGGTGATGGAGGCGGGTGACCTGGTCTCCGACGAGATCGTGATCGCCATCCTGCGCGACCGGCTAGCCGAGCCCGATTGCGCCAAGGGCGTTATCCTCGACGGCTTTCCCCGCACCACCGTGCAGGCCGAGGCGCTGGACACGCTGCTGACCGAGAGCGGCCAGTGCATCAACGCCGCCATCAGCCTCGAGGTCGAGGATGCAGAGATGGTGACCCGCATCTCGGGCCGTTTCACCTGTGGCGGCTGCGGCGAGGGTTATCACGACACGTTCAAGCAGCCCGCCGAGGCAGGCAAATGCGACAAGTGCGGCGGCACCGAGATGAAGCGCCGCGCCGATGACAATGCCGCGACCGTCGCCAGCCGACTCGAGGCCTATCACGCGCAGACCGCGCCGCTGATCGCCTATTACGACGGACACGGCGTGCTGCAACGGATCGACGCCATGGGCGGGATCGAAGAGATCGCCCAGGGCCTCGCCACCATCGTCAAGGGGGCGATGGCCTAGGCGGGAAAGACCGGGGCTCGGCCCGCGCCGCGCCCACCCCCCGCAAGACAGTTCTGAAGGACCGCCCTGGCGGACCGGAGGAGTCATGCCCGCCAGCCAATCGGCGGGTTTCAGGAGTGAGACCGTCCGGGCCGCAGCCGGGCGCCTCAGGAGGAAGCAAGGAGGACCCGCGATGGCGGACCACAGCACAACCTCCGCACAGTCCAGCGATGCCCAGGCAGGGTATTGGAAGGCCAATGTGCGGATCATTCTCATCAGCCTCGTCATCTGGGCGCTGGTGTCTTTCGGGTTCGGCATCGTGCTGCGCCCCATGCTCAGCGGCATCGCCGTGGGCGGTACCGATCTGGGCTTCTGGTTTGCCCAGCAAGGCTCGATCCTGGTGTTCCTGGCGCTGATCTTTTTCTACGCCTGGCGCATGAACAAGCTCGACGCCGAATTCGGCGTGGACGAGGAGTAATCAGCCATGGATCAGTTTACCATCAACCTGCTGTTCGTGGGCGCCTCGTTCGCGCTTTACATCGGCATCGCGATCTGGGCCCGCGCGGGTTCCACGTCGGAATTCTACGCTGCCGGACGCGGCGTGCACCCGGTCATGAACGGCATGGCCACCGCGGCCGACTGGATGTCGGCGGCCTCGTTCATCTCGATGGCCGGTCTCATCGCCTTTGTCGGCTATGACAACTCGACCTTCCTGATGGGCTGGACCGGCGGTTACGTGCTGCTCGCCTTGCTGCTGGCGCCCTATCTGCGCAAGTTCGGCAAGTTCACCGTGTCCGAGTTCATCGGCGACCGCTTCTACAGCTCGACCGCACGCCTTGTGGCCGTGATCTGCCTGATCGTCGCCTCGGTGACCTATGTGATCGGCCAGATGACCGGTGTGGGCGTGGCCTTTGGCCGCTTCCTCGAAGTGTCCAACACCGCTGGCCTGTTGATCGGCGCCTGCGTGGTGTTCGCCTATGCGGTTTTCGGCGGCATGAAGGGCGTGACCTATACCCAGGTTGCCCAATATGTCGTGCTGATCATGGCCTATACCATCCCGGCCGTGTTCATCTCGCTGCAACTGACCGGCAACCCGATCCCGGGCCTGGGCCTGTTCGGCGACCATACTGCCAGCGGCGAGCCGCTGCTGGCCAAGCTGGACGCGATCCTGAAAGAGCTGGGTTTCGCCGAATACACCACCCATAACGGCGACACGTTCAACATGGTGCTGTTCACCCTATCGCTGATGATCGGCACCGCCGGTCTGCCCCACGTCATCATGCGCTTCTTCACCGTTCCCAAGGTGTCGGACGCACGCTGGTCGGCGGGCTGGGCGCTGGTGTTCATCGCGCTGCTGTACCTGACCGCCCCGGCCGTGGGCGCCATGGCCCGCCTGAACATCACCGACATGTTCTGGCCCAATGGCACCAATGGCGAGGCCGTCTCGATCGAGCAGATCGAAACAGACCCGCGCTATGACTGGATGGCCAACTGGCAGAAAACCGGCCTACTGGGCTGGGAAGACAAGAACGGCGACGGCAAGATCCAGTACTACAACGACAATTCCGAGGCCATGCAGGCCAAGGCCGCGGAAAAGGGCTGGGCCGGCAACGAGCTGACCAACTTCAACCGCGACATCCTGGTTCTGGCCAACCCGGAGATTGCCAACCTGCCCGGTTGGGTGATCGGTCTGGTCGCTGCCGGTGGTCTTGCCGCCGCGCTGTCCACCGCCGCCGGTCTGTTGCTGGCGATCTCTTCGGCGGTCAGCCATGACCTGATCAAGGGTTCGATCAATCCGGGCATCTCGGAAAAGGGAGAGCTGTTGTCGGCGCGGATCGCGATGGCCGTGGCCATCGGGGTGGCGACCTATCTGGGTCTGAACCCGCCGGGCTTTGCCGCGCAGACCGTGGCACTGGCCTTTGGCCTGGCAGCGGCCTCAATCTTCCCGGCGCTGATGATGGGGATCTTCTCGAAGAAGATCAACAACAGCGGCGCGGTGGCCGGGATGCTGGCCGGTCTGCTTGTGACCCTGCTCTACATCTTCCTGCACAAGGGCTGGTTCTTCATCCCCGGCACCAACTCCTTCACCGATGCCGACCCGCTTCTGGGCACGGTCAAGTCGACCTCGTTCGGCGCCATCGGTGCGGCGGTCAACTTCGGCGTCGCCTATCTGGTCGCCGGCATGACCAAGGAGACCCCGCAGGAAATCAAGGACCTGGTCGAAAGCGTGCGCATCCCCCGAGGCGCAAGCGCAGCTCAGGACCACTGAGATGCAAGGCGGCCCGCACTCCCTCCCGATTGCGGACCGCCTTTACTGACCATGTCCCGCCTGGCCCTGTCCCGGCGGGACTTTTTCATTCAAGACCCGGTGCTGCCCCATGCCCCTTACCCCTGACCAGATCACCCGTTTCCTGAAATCGGTGCACCCCTATGATGCGCTGCCGCTGGAAGAACTGGAGCAGATCGCCACCCGGCTGGACGCCTGGGAGGTCGAGCGCGATTTCACCGTCTACGATCTGGGCGAAAAGCTTCCGGGCCTGTTCATCGTCTACGAAGGCCAGATCGAGATCCGCGACGAGAACGGCGCGGTGGTCTCGCATCTGGGCCTGCGCAACTCCTTCGGCGAACGCGGTCTCTTGCGTGACGGGCACGCCGTAACCTCGGCCCGCGCCGATGCTCATTCGGTGTTGCTGGTGCTGCCGCCCGATCTGTTCTCGGACCTCATGGCCGCCCATCCGGTGGTGGCGAAATTCTTCAACCGCGCCCGCGCGCCGCGCCCACAGGTGCAAAGCCTCGCCACCAGCCGGGTCGAGACCCTGATGGCCCGCGATCCTGCCACCTGCGCGCCGGATACCACGGTACAGGCGGCGGCGCAGGAGATGCGCGCGCGCTCGATCTCTTCTCTCTGTGTCTGCGAAGACGGTGCATTGGTCGGCATCCTTACCCAGCGCGATCTCTCGGGCAAGGTGGTGGCCGAGGCGCGCAGCCCCGATACCCCGGTCGATCAGGTGATGACCCCTGCCCCGCTCACCCTCGCCCCCTCGGCCATCGGATCGGACGTGCTGCACGCGATGATGGAGCGCCATATTGGGCATATCCCGATTGTCGAGGCCGGGCGGCTGGTGGGCATGGTCACCCAGACCGATCTGACCCGGTTCCAGGCGGTCAGTTCCGCCGAACTGGTGAGCCGCCTCGCCCGCGCCACCAGTGCCGCTGAGATGGCCGAGGTCACCGCCGAGATCCCGCGCCTGCTGGTGCAGTTGGTCGCCGGAGGCAACCGGCACGAGGTGGTCACCCGCCTGATCACCGATATCGCCGACACCGCCACTCGCCGCCTGCTGGCGCTGGCCGAGGAAAAACTCGGGCCTCCGCCGGTGCCCTATCTCTGGCTTGCCTGCGGCAGCCAGGGCCGGCAGGAACAGACAGGCGTCTCGGATCAGGACAATTGCCTGATGCTGGACGACAAGGTGACCGAGGCCCAGATGCCCTACTTCCGGGAACTGGCGCAGTTCGTCTGCGACGGCCTCAATACCTGTGGTTACGTCTATTGCCCCGGCGACATGATGGCCACCAACCCGCGCTGGTGCCAGCCGGTACGGGTCTGGCGCGACTATTTCCGCGGCTGGATCGCCAAGCCGAACCCCGAGGCGCAGATGCTGGCCAGCGTCATGTTCGACCTGCGCCCTATCGGCGGGCATCAGGCGCTGTTCACCGACCTTCAGGCCGAAACCCTGCGGGCGGCACGGGCCAATTCGATCTTTGTCGCCCATATGATCTCGAACTCGCTGAAACACACGCCGCCCCTGGGCCTGTTGCGCGGTTTCGCCACCATCCGATCGGGCGAGCATCGCAACACGCTCGATCTGAAACACAACGGCGTGGTGCCGGTGGTCGATCTGGGCCGCATCTATGCGCTGCAAGGCGAGCTGACCGAGGTCGGCACCCGCGCCCGGCTGGAGGCTGCCGAGGCCGCGGGCGTGCTCAGCCCGTCCGGCGCGCGCGACCTCAAGGACGCCTATGACCTGATCGCCGAAACCCGGCTGGAGCATCAGGCCGTGCTGGTGCGGCGCGGCGAGGCGCCGGACAACTACCTGGCGCCCACCTCGCTGTCGGACTTTGAGCGAAGTCATCTGCGCGATGCCTTCGTGGTGGTAAAGACGATGCAATCGGCAGTGGGCCATGGCAAAGGCATGCTGAGCTGACCGGCACGCGGGCAGAGATTTTTCGACGAAAAATCTTGCCCCTGCCGCACGGCCAAGTTGAAACGCACTGGAGGGACAAGGCGATGTTTCTGGAACTGATCGGAACCCTTGTGGCGGGTCTGGCCATGGCCGGTGTGGTCATGGCGCTGAACCGGCTCTTGGGCGGGCGCCTGCCGCGCTGGCTGGCGCCAGTGGCCGCCGGCTGCGGCATGATCGGCGTGACCATCACCAGCGAATATGGCTGGTACGGACGTACCCGCGCCTCCCTGCCCGAAGGCATGGTGGTCGTCGAAACGGTGGAAAGTCGCGCCCTCTACCGGCCCTGGACCTATCTGGTGCCATTTGTCGACCGCTTCGCCGCTCTGGATGCCACCAGCCTCAAGACCCATCCCGGCCAGCCCGGCCAGCGCCTCATCGACCTCTATTTCTTTGGCCGCTGGGCCGCGGTCAACCGCCTGCCGGTATTGATCGACTGTGACGGCCAGCGCCGCGCCAGCCTGGCCGATGGCGCCGAGTTTGCCGCCGATGGCAGTGTAGCAGGCGCCGACTGGCGCCGCCCGCCACAGGGTGACCCGCTCATCCAGGCCGCCTGCGAGGTGTGACATGCTGACCGGATTGAGCCTGCGCCTGCGCATCTTTCTTTTCTTCTGCCTGCTCGCGGCGGGAGGCGTGGCTGTGGTCCTGGGCGCGCTCTGGCTGGCCTATGCCCGCGCCGGCAGCCCCGAATTGCTGGACGCCTTCGTGCTGGCGGCGCTGAGCGCGGGCTTTGGCCTGCTGGCGCTGGTGGCGGGGGTCTGGCTCCTGTTCGACGAGAATGTCGCCAAGCCGATCGAGCGCCTGTCGGCCAGCATGCGCGCCCGCGCTCATGCGGGTGTGGCAGGCGAGCTGGACCTGCACGCGGCACGCTATCTGGGCGATCTGGCGCCTGCCGCCGCCGGGCTGGCGGGCCAACTCAGCAGCAGCGCCATGGACACCGCCGCCGTCGTTGCCGCCGAGACCGCGCATCTGGCCGCCGAGACCGCACGACTGACCGCTCTCCTGACCGAGATACCGGTCGCCATGCTCCTCGCGAACCCTGCCCATCAGATCGTGCTCTATGACGGGCAAGCGGCGGGCGTGTTGGCGCAGATCGCCCATCCCCGGCTCAATGCCTCGCTGTTCGACTATTTCCAGCGCGAGGGGCTGGAGCATGCCTATGCCCGGCTGGTCAAGACCGGGCTGGAGCAAAACTGTACCCTGACCGGCACCGATGGCGCGCAAAGCTATCAGGCGCGTATGAAGCCTCTGGGCGACGCGCCAGGATATATGCTGATCCTCGACGAGGCGAGCAGCCGCATCGCCCCCGAAGCGGCGCGCCCGCTGGTCTATGACTTCGACCTGCTGAGCCAGCCCGCCGAGGCGGCGCTGGAGGCACGCGGGATCGACAGCCTTGTCTTTGCCGTCTTCGACACCGAAACCACCGGGCTCCTGCCCCATAAGGACGAGATCGTGCAGATCGGCGCGGTGCGGGTGGTCAAGGGCCGGATCGTACCGGGCGAGCGGATCGACCAACTGGTCAACCCGGGCCGCCCGATCCCGCCCGCCTCGACCAAGGTCCATGGCGTGTCCGACACGATGGTGGCCGA
Source organism: Ruegeria sp. YKSF070 (assembly GCF_059612725.1). Classification (NCBI taxonomy): domain Bacteria; kingdom Pseudomonadati; phylum Pseudomonadota; class Alphaproteobacteria; order Rhodobacterales; family Roseobacteraceae; genus Ruegeria; species Ruegeria sp. YKSF070. The sequence continues at coordinate 41,241 of NZ_JBXWRD010000007.1, forward strand.
CGCCCCCGATATCGTGACCGCTGCGCGCCAGTTCCACCACTTCGCCCGCGACGCGGTGATCGTGGCTCATAACGCACCCTTCGACATGGCGTTCCTGCGCCGCCACGGGCCGCGCTGCGGGCTGGACTGGGATCACCCGATCCTCGACACCGTGCTGCTTTCGGCGGTGCTGTTCGGCGCCAGCGAGACCCACACGCTCGACGCGCTCTGCGACCGGCTGGGGGTCACCATCCCCGCACCGCTGCGTCACACCGCGCTGGGCGATGCCCAGGCCACTGCCGAGGTGCTGTGCAGGATGCTGCCGATGCTGCGGGCGCGCGGGCTCGACACGTTTGGCGCGGTGATCCGCGAGACCCGCAAACACGGGCGATTGCTCGAGGATCTGAACTGAGCCGGTCGCGACCCGACCCTCATGTGGCGCAATTCAAACATCAAAAACGCATATTTTGGTGTTTTGCTGCGGGCATGAACCGCAAACCCGATCTCTCGACCGCCGATTTTCAGGCGATCCCCGGCATGGACAATCCCGCCCCACCATGGCACGTGGGGGCGCATTCCCGACCCGAGGCTGAGATGACCGAGACCACATTCACCCCCGGCCCCGACAGCGCCCGCGCCTTTCGCGACGCGCTGGGCTGTTACGGGACCGGTGTGACCGTGATCACCGCGCAATCCGCGCGGGGGCCAGCCGGGATCACCGCCAACTCCTTTGCCTCGGTCTCGCTGGAACCGGCGCTGGTGCTGTGGAGCCTGGCCAACACCTCCGCCCGTTTCGAAACCTTTGCCAATACCCGCCACTACGCAATCCATGTGATGGCCGAAGGTCAGCACGCGCTCGCCCAACGCTTTGCGTTGGACGGGCTCGACTTCAGCGGCATCGACTGGGCGCCGGGGTTGAACGGGGTGCCGACGCTGGCCGGGGCATTGGCCCGGTTCGACTGCGAGATCCAGGCCCGCCACCCGGCGGGCGACCACCTGATCCTGGTCGGCGAGGTCCTGCGCGCAACCCATCGCCCCGGCAAGGGGCTGATGTTCAAGCGCGGTCAGTATGGCGGTTTCACCGACCTGCTCTGACCGCGCCTGTTGCTATAGGCTGATAACCGCCCGCAACTCGGTCAGCGAGACCCCGCCCGCCTGGCCGTTCAGCACAACCCGGCCCGCGTCGAGGCCCAGATAGTTGTCCGCGACGCCGGTCAGAAACCCGAGATTCTGCTCACACAGCATGATCGCGGCACCAGCCGCCGACCGCTCTTTCAGGCAGGCGGCCATCAATTCGATATTCTCGGGCTGCACGCCTTCGGAGGGTTCATCGAGAACGATCAGCACCGTGTCCTCGATCATGGCGCGGACAAAGGCGAGGATCTTCCGCTCGCCACCTGACATCGTACCGGCGGGTTGCTCCAGCCGTTCGCCCAGCCTCGGGAACCGGTCAAGGAACCGGTCCGGCGCCTCGCGGGTCCGGCCAAGCGTCAGGTTCTCCTCCACCGTCAGGTCATCGAACACCATACCGGTCTGCGGCATGTAGCCGATGCCAAGCCCGCGGCGCTGATGCGGGCGCAGGGTCGTGACCGTGCGGCCCTGAAACCGGATCTCGCCCGCGGCGGGGATCAGGCTGCCCTGTACAAGCCGCGCAAGCGTGGTCTTGCCCACCCCGTTCCGGCCGAACACGCCCAGGATTTGGCCCGCCGCGATCCGGGCCGACAGGTCGAACACTACATTGGTATCGCGATAGCCACCGGTCAGCCGGTCGATCTCCAAAAGCGCGCTCATTTCGTGCCTCCGGCATAGACGGCCTGCACTGCCGGGCTGCGCCGCACGGCGGCATAGCTGTCATAGGCCAGCACCTGCCCCAGATGCAAGACCAGCACCTTGTCCGAGATCGCCTCGACGATGCTCATGTCATGTTCGATGACGATGACCAGACCGCCGGTCTGCGCCTGATAGTCTCGTACCAGGTCGGTCATCAGCGCGGTCTCATCCGGGGACAGGCCCGCGCAGGGTTCATCCAGCAGCAGGACAGGCGGTTCCGCCGCGATGGTCATGGCGTATTCCAGGAACTGGCGATGGCCCTGCGGCAGCTGGCTGACCGGCTGTTCAGCTTCGGCGCCGAGCGGCACCGACGGGGTCTCGAGCAGCCGGGTCAGCGCATCCGAGCGCCAGCGAAAGGTGGCGGGGCGCAACAGGTCTCTCAGGCCTGCGCGATTGGCCATCATCGCGATCGAGAGGTTTTCGGCCACGCTCATGGAAAAGAACACCGACGGAACCTGCAACTTGCGCCCGATGCCGCTGCGCAGTGCCTTGTGCGGCGGGCGCGAGGCGATGTCATGCGCTCCCAGCAGGATGCGCCCGCCGGTGATGCGCAGATTGCCGGTGATCGTGTTGAGCGTGCTGGTCTTGCCGGCCCCATTCGGCCCGATCACGCTGACGATGCCCTTGCGCGGAAGTTCGAAGGTGACGCCGTTCAGGATCCGGACCAGGCCAATCCGCAACTGCACATCGTCAAAGCGCAGCGGCCCCGACAGATCGGCCACCCGCGCGGGCGGCGCAGCAAGCGGCGCGGGCGGGGTACCTGCCCGCTTGGCTCGGATGCGCCGCAGGGCTCTGTCCAGCAGTTCGGCAATGCCACCCGGCGCCCGCAACACCACAAGGATGAAGGTGGCGGCCATCAGCAATTCCCAATAAGGGAAGCTGTTGCGCAGCTCGGCCGAAGCCCAGCCGACGCAGATCGCCCCGATCAGAGGGCCGAACACATGGAACCGCCCGCCGACGGCGGTCAGTATCACCAGTTCCGCCGACAGGCCGAACCCGGTCGCAGTTGGCGTCACGATGCCCTGATGCGAGGCGAACAGCCCCCCGGCCAGCGCGGCGATGACGGCGGAAAAGCCAAAGGCCGCCCCTTTGAGCGCATGGGTCGGAAAGCCCAGCAACTGCAATCGCGGCTCGTTATCGGCCACCGCCCGCGCGATCAGGTTGACGGGCAGCCGGTTCAGCAGCAACAACAGCAGGCTGACCGAAACCGCGACCGCTACGATGACGTGATAGAACCCGCCGAACGGGTCCAGATTGCCAAGGCTCCGATACCCGCTCAATCCGTTGAACCCACCCGTCAGCCCGGTCGCGGTACCGGCGATCTGTTCGGCGATCATCACCAGCGCCAGCGTGATCAGCGAGAAATAGGGACCGCTCTCGTTGCGGCCCCGAAAGATCAGCGCGGCAAGGACAAAGGCGAACAGGGCGATGGCCAGCAACACGCCAAGCGCCAGAGACAGCTCCGCGATCAACCCCAGATCGGCGCGCAGGGTGATGGCGGTGGCATAGGCGGCGATGCCAAAGAACAGCGCCTGTCCCAGCGGCAGCACCCCGGTCTTGCCCCAGAGGAAACCGATCCCCTGCGCGGCGATGCCATAGATCAGGTAGAGCCCGATCTGATAGGCCGCGAAATCGCCGAACAGTTCCGGGATCAGCAGCAGGGCCGCCAAAAGCAGGCTAGCGGGAAGAAGAACGGAGACCATCAGGTTTCAGCCACAAGAAGAGAATGGAAAGGACGAGGACGGCCAGATAGCCATGGGTCTGGCTGGCAACCGCGCCCAAAACGGATTGGGTTCCGGCGATGACGCTTGCGCCGATGGCCAAACCTTCCAGACTGCCAAGCCCGCCGACGACAAGGGCAAAGAAGGAGCGGATCAGGTAATCGAGCCCCATCATCGGCTCGATCCGAATGGTCGGGGCCAGGATCAGCCCGGCCAGACCGGCGGTCGTGCAGCCAAAGACGAAAGCGCCCGCCGACAGGCGCGCGGTGTCGATGCCGATGGCCTGGGCCAGGTCGGGATTGCCGACCATCGCCTTGATCCGGGTCGCCACGCGAGAGCGCGCGTTCCACCAGTAAAGCACCGCGAACCCCGCTAGGATGCCGGCGATGACCGCGATCCGGTAAGCGGGATATTCGGCGCCGAACAGGCTGAGCGTGCCGGCGATGGGCGGGTTGACCGATTGATACCCGCGGCCAAAGATCAGCTCCACCGCTTCGCGCAGCAGGATGGCGATACCCCATGTGGCCAGCAGGCTGTCGAACATCCGGCCATAGAGGTGCCGGATGATGGTGCGTTCCAGCAAAAGGGCAACCGCTGCCACGGTCAGCAGGCAGACCGGCAGTTGCAGCCAGCCCGGCAGCCCCAGCGAGGCGGTAATGACCGGGGCATAGGCCCCGATCATCACGAATTCGCCATGCGCCATGTTCATGATCCCGAGCTTGCCGAACACGATGGCAAGCCCTAGGGCAACCAGCGCAAGCGTACTGATCTGCCAGGCGAGGTTGAGCAGCAGGACAGAGGACATCTGCCCGGTCAGTCCGCGCAGGCTTCGGACGACGCGACATTGTCGAACGCGGCGACGATCTCGAAGGCACCGCCGCTGCCATCGGCCAGATAGACCGTCTGCGCCATGTGCCGCCCGGTCAGGGTGTTGGTGCCCCGTGGCGTGGTCCATGTGGTGCCCTCGGCGGCGGCATCCATCGCGGCCACGTCAAGACTGCCGGCCTTGTCTGCCAGCGCGGCCAGCAGCATCAGACCCTCGTAGGCCGATTGCCCCAGCCCGTTGAGCGCCGGCGCCCCGGCCCCGAATTCCGCCGCATATTCCGCCGCAAAGGTGGCGGCGGCCTCGGTCTCGATCGCGGCAAAATAGCCCGCGCTGGAATAGAGCCGGTCGGCATTTGCGGCGCCGATACCGGCCAGCGTGTTCTCTTCGATCAGGGTACCCAGCCGGATCGCCTGATCGTCGAGACCGAACCCCGCGAAGCTGACATTGAACCCGACCGAGCCGCCGCCGACCAGCGTGATCAGCACCGCGTCGGCGCCGCTCTCGCGGATGCGTTGCAGCGACGAGTCGAATTCGCTGACGGTGAAGGGCACGTATTCCTCGCCGACGACCTCGCCGCCCGCCTCGGCGATGTAACCCTTTGCAAGCGCGTTGGTATCGCGGGGCCAGTTATAGTCATGACCGATCAGGTACCATTTCGAGACCCCCTCGCGCTCGGTCAGATAGGGGATCACCGGCGCCAGTTGCTGGCTGGGTGTCTCGCCGGTGACATAAAGCCCGTCGGCGCAGGAATTGCCCTCGTAGACCGGCGTATAGACATAGGGGACCTGTCCGTTGAACCGCCCGATCAGCGCCTCGCGCACAGCAGAATCGTGCATGCCGACAAAGGCCTGCGCGCCCTGCCCCTTCCACAGGCGCAGCGCCGCCTGTGCCGCCTCTGCCGGGGGTACGCCGACATCGGCAAAGAGCAGTTCGATCCGCTCGCCATTGATGCCGCCTTCGGCGTTGATCTTCTCGGCGGCCAGAAGGGCCGCGTTACGGGTCGAGGGCCCGAAGAGACCCGCCGGACCGGAGTCGGGCACAAGCACCCCGACCTTGATATCGGCGGCACCGGATACCGCGCCAAAACCCAGCGCCAGAGCGGCGCCAGAGAACAGTTTAGTCATCGTTTTCAACATTATGGTTCTCCCGTTGGTGAGTTCGGCGTCTATTGCGCCATTGCGTGTTCCACAGCCCGCGCCAGGGCCAGCAATGCCTGGTCCTGCCCCGGCAGGGCGTCGAACTCGATTCCGACCGGCAACCCCGAAGACATCGGACAGGGCAGCGAAATCCCCGGAGCGCCGAGATTCGAACACAGGTCGGTGTTGCGGATATAGGTGGTAAAGGTCGGCACCCGTTCGCCGTTCAGTTCGACGGTCTCGTCATCGCCGATGGGGCGTGCAGGCAGTGGAGTCGTCGGAAAGACGATGGCGTCAAGCCCGTGTTCCTCGAACACCTGACCGTAGATTTGCCGCATGGCCGGGCGATGCACCTCGATCGCCGCCCGATAGGCCGCTTCGGGCATCGCCTGATCGCCAAGCTGGCTGCCGATGGCTCCGGCCACATCGGCGGAGCCGATATCGGCCACCAGCGCTTCAAAGGACACTTCAGGGGCGTGAAGGGCCAGATACGCGGGCAGGTCACGCATAACCTCGTAAAACACAACCGGAAAGCCAAAGGCCTCGTTATGCGGCCAGATCGCATCGAAACCGACCTCGACCAGCTTCGCGCCGGCGGCGGACAGGGTCGTAAGCTGTGCCTCGACAGCCCGGGCAACATCCGGATCGAGCCCGTCGTAGAATATCTGCCGAGGCACCCCCAGAGTGACATCGCTCAGCGCGAGTTCGGCGGTGCTCTCCGACACCCCGGACAGCACGCTGTCGAACAGGGCGATATCGCGCACGCTACGGGCCAACGGGCCAACGGTGTCGCGCGTGTGAGAGATTGGCACCACGCCATCGCCGTCATAGCGCCCGGTGGTCGGTCGAAAGCCCACCACACCGCAAAGCGCAGCGGGCACCCGGCAGGACCCACCCGTGTCGGTGCCAAGACCGGCGGGGAAGATGCCCGCCGCGATGGCCGCCGCCGTTCCCCCGGAGGAGCCACCGGGGATCAGTGCCGGGTCGGCCGGATTGCGCACGGCCCCTGTGACCGCGTTGTTCGAGGTTATGCCGAAGGCCAGCTCGTGCATGCCTGCCTTTGCCCCGATGAAACCACCCGCGCCGGTAATCCGCCGCACCACCCCGGCGTCGGACGCCGGTGTATGACCGAGCAACGCCCTCGTCCCGCCCGAAGTCGGATAGTTGGTAGTGTTGATGTTGTCCTTCGCCACGACCGGAAGCCCGGCAAGCCTTCCGTCCGGATTGGAGGTAATGGCCTCTTCCGCCGCTCGGATACACCGTGCCGCGTCAAAGCTATGCAGCGCATTCAGGTCCGCGTGACGCACGGCCCGCTCGGCCAGTGCCGCCGCATAGTCGCCGGCCGAGATTACCCCTTCGCGGATCGCGGCAACCGCGCCCACTGCATCCAGACGTTCCAAATCCAGCGCCATTCCTGCCTCCCTGATGACTGGAGGACAGGATAGAAAGCGGCGCGGTCAGCTGCCTATCATCACAAATGATGATTTTTCTCGGCCAGAAACTGGGCCAACTGGGTGCGCCGGTTCAAACCCGATTTGCGAAAGATCGCAGCGATATGCGACCGCAGCGTCGGCTTGGAGAACCCCAGCTTGCCGCAAATCTCGTCATCGGTCAGACCAGTCACCAGCAGATCGGCCACCTCGGCCTCGCGGACGGTGAACCCCAGATCGCCAGCGATCTGGGCAAAGCGCAGCGACGGCATCTGCACCTGGGCGGTCCGCGCCCGGATCAGGGCATTGACCAGGCTCGGCCCCACCGCATCGACGATCTGGGCATCGCGCGGGGTGAAATCCTCGCGATTGGAGCCGCGCCAGATCCTGAGGTCACCGATATTGTCGCCCCGGTCATAGGCAAAGAAATTCAGCCCATAACACAGACCGTCCTGCTTGAGAAAATCGTTGAAGAACTCGGTCCTGACCAGACGGTCATGCCGCATCACCTCGCTGACCGGCGTCGCCTTCTTGCGTTTTTGCAAGGTGGGCGTGATCGGGTCGTGAAACTGGAAATAGCCCTCGTAGCGGCGCAGGTTGTCATTGGTCATGTTGATCTGGACACATGAGACGAATTGCTGTCGGTCGTCGTCCCAGACATAGGAGGCAAAATAGTCGGCCTTGAGCAGGTCGAGCATCTTTTGCCCGACACGGCGGCGCACCTCGGAATGGTCGAATTCGCCACTCAGATCTCGCATGATTGAAAAGATCAGGTCCGCTTCTTCATCGGTAAGTTTCACGCTTTCCTGCCCCCTCGGGATCCCAGCCGTATTGTTTCAACACCCTCCTCTCTCGGCAAGTGGGTTCGCAATGGCGGTGGATTTCCCCGAACGGCGGGCTATTCGTCCGGCGTGGCGTGTACCGCCAGAAGATCCAGTTCCGCCTCTTGCGGCTGGATGGTGCGATAGGCCTCGCGCACGCCCGCCTCGGTCAGCTCGCGCGCCACGGTCAACAGGGTGTTGGGGTCGTGCGCGTCACACAGATCGGCCATCTGCGCGATCTCGCCCCGCGCCACCTCCAGCGCCGCCTCAACCGACGGGGCGCCGTAATGGCTTACGAAATGGCGGGCCAGGTTCTCGGCCAGCGCCGCCACCTCGCCCTCCTCGATCCGCGTCACCGCAACGAAGGTGACCCTCCCGAATGTCTCCAGCCCCAGCCAGCCATTGGCAAAGGCCTGTCGCGCCTTCCCCTCCAGATCGGCCTCGGACCAGTTCGAAAACTCGAACCCGCCCGAGACGCACCATTCGCCGGTGCGCGCCGGGCTGTGAAAGACCCTCAGGTCGCTTTCGTCGAAATGAATGGCACGGGCCAGGTTCATGAGGGGTCCTCCAACAGATCGGTCAGCGGGATCAGCCGGGTTTCGGCACCAGAACGGATCAGCATGCCGAACCGCCCGTCGACACCCAGAAAGGTTCCTCTGCAGTTAGCGCGCGTGATCTCTTCGCCGACGCCGCGCGCCAGGCCCAGCCATTCGGCATGCAGCGGCGCGTTGCCCTCGTCCTCCCACCGGTTGATCCAGGTCATCACATGGCGGGTCCAGCTTTCCAGCAGGGTGGTGGCGGCCACATCGGCGCAGCCTTCCTCATAAAGCGCGGTCTCGTCGGGATGCGCGCCGGGCATGTCCGAGGTGGGCAGCAGCGCCAGGTCGAGCCCGATCACAAGCCAGTCGGGCTGCGCCTGAGGATCACGGGTCGAGGCGGCCACGCAAAGCCGCCCGCAGCGCCCGCCGTTCACATGGATATCGCCGGCCCAGTCCAGATGCACCGCCACCTCGGGCGGGGCCAGCGCCCCCAGCGCGTTCTGAAATCCCACCGCACATAGCGGCAGCATCGCCATCGCCTCGGCCAGCGCCACCTCGGGCGCCAGCACCAACGCCGCGCGCAGCCGGTCGGCCTGTACACTGTGCACCACCGTCCCGCCGTCACAGCCAAGCGCCGCCATGGCCCGCGCCCGCTCGAACGGATCGTCGCCCCCCTGGGCGGCGACGCCCTGCATCAGCGGCGGAAAGGTGGGCGCAGTCATGCCTGGCCCTTGGCGATCAGGTCACGGGCGATCCTGCGGAACGCCTCGGCCTGCGGGCTGTCGGGCTTGCTGACCACGATCGGCGCGCCGCCATCGGCGGCAACCCGGATATCCAGATGCAGCGGGATTTCTCCCAACAGCGGCACGCCCAGTTTCTCGGCCTCGGCCGCGACACCGCCATGACCGAACACATGTTCCTCATGCCCGCAATTGGAACAGATATGGGTCGACATGTTCTCGATCATACCCAGGATCGGGGTCTTGAGCTGACGGAACATGTCAATGCCCTTGCGGGCATCGATCAGCGCCACGTCCTGCGGCGTCGACACAATGATGGCCCCATCGACCGCGAATTTCTGGCTCAGTGTCAGCTGCACGTCGCCGGTGCCCGGCGGCAGGTCGACGATCAGCACGTCAAGGCCGCCCCATTGCACCTGGTTCATCATCTGTTGCAGCGCGCCCATCAGCATCGGACCGCGCCAGACCACCGCCTGCCCCTCGTTGGTCATCAGCCCCATCGACATCATCGTGACGCCATGGTTCCTGAGCGGCAGGATGGTCTTGCCATCCGGGCTGGCGGGCCGGCCCGACACGCCCAACATCCGCGGCTGCGAGGGGCCATAGACATCGGCATCCAACAGCCCGACACGCCGCCCCTCGGCGGCCAGCGCACAGGCGAGGTTGGCCGAGACGGTGGACTTGCCCACGCCGCCCTTGCCCGAGGCGACCGCCACGATGCGATCGACACCGGCGACCGGCTGCGGCCCCTGCGGCGCTGCCTTGGCGCGCGGCTTCAGTTCGGGCGGCGCCTTGTCGGAATGCGCCGTCATCATGGCCGAGACCTTGGTCACACCCTCGACCATCTGGGCGGCCTTCTCGGCGGCGGCGCGCACCGGCTCCATCCGCTCGGCCAGCTTGGGGTCGATCTCGATGACAAAGCGCACGGTGTCGCCCTCGACATTGAGCGCGCGCACGATGCCGGCACTGACGATATCCTGTCCGGACACCGGGTCGGTGATCTTCTTGAGATTGGCCAGAACGGCCTCGCGCAGGCTCATGCGTCACCGTCCTTTATCAGGCCGGTGACCTCGTGGCTGACATCGAGCCCCTCGATCGTCAGCACCACACGGGCGCGAAAGCTGCCGCCCTCGGGGCTGCCCGCCTTGCGCAACCCCTCTTCGATCGCCTGCTGGCCGGTAACGCCCACCTGCTTGAGGAACTTGCGCATCGACATGTTGTAATCGCCGCTCATGGCCCGGTCTCTCCTGTATCCCACGCGTCATTTGACGCAGTGCCCGCGCCGCCGTTAGGCTGCGTGACATGCGACATGCCCTCTTGTGCCTCAGCCTGCTCGCCTTCGCCACCCCCTGCATCGCGCAGGAGGCAATCGGTCTGGCCAGTCCCGAGGCCGTGACACGGTCGGGTCTTCTGCAACATATTCTGCCGCGCTTCTCGCTCAAGACCGGAATCCGCATTGTCGCGGACCCGGCAGGACCCATGCGACTGGTCAGCGAGGGCAATGGCACCCGCGTGTTCCGGCAGGGCGATACGGTCTATCTGCTCCAGATAGCGGCCGAGCCACGACAGGAGCGGTTTCGCGACTGGATGCGTTCGGAGATCGGTCAGCGCACCATCGAAAGCTTTACCCCCGCCGAAGGACCCGCATTCGTCGTTCTGAGGGACGAAACGGCGGCGGATGAGATTGTCGATTTCGAGGGCGACGCGGCGCTTGGGGCCAGCCTGGCCCAGGGTAAATGCGGACGCTGCCACGTGACAGGCGCCGAGAACAGGATGAAGGGGATCGGGTCGACCCCGTCTTTCGCGGTGCTGCGCAGCCTGCCCGACTGGGACGCGCGGTTTCAGCAATTCTATGTGCTGCGCCCGCATCCGGCCTTTACCCAGATACCGGGCATCACCGCGCCATTTGACGCCGAACGCCCGCCGCCGATCCATCCGGTGACGGTGACGGTCGACGAACTGGAGGCGATCCTGGCCTTTGTCGCGGCCACCGGCGCCGCTGATCTGGGTGCGCCGCTTATTTTGAAGTGACACGCACGACGGTCGAGGCCGGGCGCCCAGCAGATTTTTCGCCGAAAAATCTGCGCCTCCGGCGGGAGTATTTGGGGCGAAATGAAGAAAAGGGCGCCTATCAGTGATCCTTGCGTTTGGTGAAATAGTCCTCGGTTGTGACGGTTCTTGGTTTGGGCTTGGATGCGAAGGGATTGTTTTCCTGCTCGAAATGTGCGCCCACCCGACAATTGTCGCACATCTGGATCATGCGGGCCTGGGCGCTTTCAGAAAACATCGGATGTGAGCCGGCCAGTTTATCCATGATCCGCTCGACGGTGGAACGCACCCCGAAGAGCGTCCCGCATTCGATACAGGCAAAGGGCTCTTCCTCGTTCAGCACCTGCTGCCCCAGCGCCGCATCGGACAGGTCGAGCCGGGGCACCAGCGCGATTGCCTGTTCCGGGCAAATGGTCCGGCAGATGCCGCATTGCAGACAGGCGTCCTCCTGAAAGTTCAGCTGTGGCAGGTCGGGATTGTCGATCAGCGCCCCCGACGGGCAAAGCGACACGCAGCTGAGGCAGAGCGTGCAGGCATCTGTATCAACGGCCACCGCGCCATAGGGCGCGCCTTGCGGCAGATCCAGCACCGGCCCGCCGGGATTGAGGGCCTGCGCCGCCAGCCGGGAGATCTGGCGCCGGTTGCCAAGCGGCAGGACCGGGTCCGCAAGCGGTTCCGGCACCGGCGCGGTATAGAGGTGATCCGAGAGCGCATCGGGATCGGCAATGTCGAGCAGTTCCAGCCGGCCCGCCCCTGCAATCGCCTCGGCCAGCGCCTGTTCGCGGATCAGCGCGTCGCGCTCGGTGCGGGGGCCGATAAGGACCGAGAGGCTGGCAAACCCATGCGCCAACGCCGCCAGCATCTCGGCATGGCCCAGGCCCGAAACGGTGCCCAGCTCCAGCGGGATCAAATCCGCGGGCAACCCGCGCCCGAACCGGGCCGCAAGGCGGATCATCTCGGCCCCATGGGCATCATGCACCAGCAAGCGCGGCGCCACCCCGCCTGCCCCGCGATAGGCCCGTGCCAGCCGCTGCATCCGCGCCAAGAGCGTCGCTACGGTCGGTGCCTCGTAGGTGATCGCGGTCGAGGGGCAAAGCGCCGCGCAGGCGCCGCAGCCGGCACAGACCATCGGGTCGATCGCGACATGGTCCCCCGCCGGGGTGATTGCACCGGTCGGGCAGATATCGAGGCAATTGGAACACCCCCGCTGTCCGGCGCGCGAATGAGCGCAGAGACTGTCATCGAGCCGCACATAGAGCGGTTTCTCGAATGTGCCGGTCAGTTGCACTGCCTCGAGCGCCAGCCGCGCCACCGCCAGCGGATCGCGCGGGTCGGCGCGCAGATAGCCCTCGCGCTTGTCGGGTGCCGGGACAAGGGGCGTTCCTCCGGTCAGGTCGATCACGATATCGCAGGCCGACTGCGCGCCATTGCGCGGCGGGTCAAAGGCAAAGGCACCCCGCCCGCCCGGCATCAACTGACGGAACCCGTCGATCCGGACGCGAAAGCCACCCAGCGCCCCCTCGATCCGCGTCAGCCGTCCCGCCACCACGTCATAGGCCCGGCTGAGTGGCGGTTCTTCGTCGCTCAGCAGCACCGTGACCGCCAGCGCCCCGGCCAGCTGTTCAGCCAGACCGCAGGCCACATCCGCCGGTCCGGCAATCAGGCAGGTGCCCTCGCTGATCACGTCGACCGCGGGTGGGGCTGCAACGGGCATCAGCGCCTCGGCGGCCAGCGCCGCCATCTTGGGCGTTGCCTGTGCGCCCTGATCCGACCAGCCCGCGCGGTCGCGCAAATCGACAAAGCCGGGCGTTTCGACTCCAAGTTCAGCGGCCAGATCGGTGAACACCGCCTGTTCCTGGCCACAGGCGATCACCACATCGCCCGCCTGCATCAGCTCTGCCGCCTTGCCGATCTCGTCGGTGCAGAGCGCGCGAAAGACCCGCGAACAGGCAGCACCGCAACCGCTGGCGATCCGTTCGCGGTCCAGGCTTTGGCTGCCGCCGCAATCGCACAAAATCAACGTCTCGGTCATGTCGCTCCCCTTTCGCCCGGGGCCGAGCTTGGCCCAGCCCGGCCCGCCGGTAAAGCCCCCGAACGCGCCATCCAAACGGCATCGCATGAGAGGCACGAGCCATACTAAAGTCCTATTGCGCCTTGGCCGGATTTCATTTTGCGCACGAAACTGGTCAACTCTTCAGGCCAATCCGGGAAAAAGACTTGGCAGACCAGATATTCCGTCCCATAGTTTCCGATACGGAAAGAAGGGGAGAGCTTTCCGGGGAGGAGCATGTGGCCCAGGCCGCCAGAGTTCACATTGAGATGCCGCTGGGTGTTGTCGTCCGCAAAACACCGGGGGTGACCCGCTGGGCCCGGTGGTCGTGGCGGGCGGTTGCGGTGCTACCGGGCGCGGGGCCCGCCGACTGGGCCGAACTCAGGCGCGAGGGCGAGGCGGTCGAATATCACGCCGCCACTCTGCCCCTGACCCTCTGGGCCGCCGATGCCGAGGCTTACAGGATCAATCTGTCCGATGGTGTGCCCTCGATTTACCTGGTCCTGCGCGAAACTGACCAGGACGACCACCCGCTCGAGGCGGTGCTGGTTACCGCCTCGCCCTACGAGGGGCAGGATTATGCCGATACGGCGGACGATATCGTGGAAAAGATCCCGATGACGCCGGGCTTGGTAGCCTGGGTGCGCGATTTCACCTTGCAGCACCACCATGCCGAACCTTTCGTCAAACGGCGGCGCGACCGCAAGCGGGTCGACCTGGTCGAGGATGGTCGCGGCGACGCGCGTATTCGACAACAGGGTGATGTCTATCGCGCGCCCAGGCGGAAGGCGGTGCAATGAGCGCAAGAGGCGATTTCTGGAGCCGCCGGCGCGCCGGTGTCGCGGCCGAGGAACGGGCCGAGGCGGCCGCGCTCGAGCTGCGCGCCCGGGCCGAAACACAGGCCGAGCTGGAGCAGCAGGACGATGCCGAGATCCTGGCGCGTCTGGACCTGCCCGATCCCGACCTGCTGCAACCGGGCGATGATGTCAGCCGCTTCATGAGCGAGCTGGTGCCCGACCGTCTGCGCCGCCGGGCGCTGCGCCGTCTATGGCGGCTGAACCCTGTGCTGGCCAATGTGGACGGGCTGGTGGATTACGGCGAGGATTTCACCGATGCGACGCGGGTGATCGAAGGGTTGCAGACCACCTATCAGGTGGGCCGGGGCATGCTGCGCCATGTCGAGGCGCTGGCTGCACAGGCCGAGGCCGAGGCCGCGACAGATGACAAATCAGATACTTCAGACTTGCCCGCAGACGAACCGCTGGCAATGGCTGCAACCGAGGCTGCACCCGCAGCCGAGGCGGGCAACGAGGCGGTCCCCTTGCGGGACCCCGAGGCGCCCGCGCCCCCTGCCCCGGTCATTGACGATGCCGACGACACCGCCCCACCCGCGCCCCGGCGCATGCGCTTCACCTTTGAAGGATAGGGAATGACCCGGACCGAGACAGCCCCAGCAGCGATCAGCGACGAGGACCGCCTGCGCGCGGATTTCTACAACTTCCTCGGCCTGCTTTTGTCGGCCCCGCCCGACCAGCTGCTGCTCGATCAGATCGCGGGCCTCTCGGGGGACGAGACCGATCTGGGCCAGGCCATCGGCGCGCTGGCCCGGGTGGCGCGCGTGACCAAACCCGCCGCCGCCGAACGCGAGTTCAACGCGCTGTTCATCGGGCTGGGACGGGGTGAGCTATTGCCCTATGCCAGCTATTACCTGACCGGCTTCCTGAACGAAAAGCCGCTGGCCCAGCTGCGCCAGGACATGGCCGCCCGCGCCATCACCCGCGCCCCCAACGTGTTCGAACCCGAGGACAATATCGCCTCGTTGATGGAGATGATGGCGGGCATGATCGTGGGCCGGTTCTCGGCCCCCGCCCCGCTGGCCGATCAGCGCCTGTTCTGGTCGCGCCATATCGGCCCCTGGGCGGGGCATTTCTATTCGGATTTGGAAGGCGCCGAAGCGTCGGTCCTCTATGCCTCGGTCGGCTCCGCCGGCCGGGTGTTCATGGAGATCGAGCGCGAAGCCTTCCGGATGTCGGCGGCCTGAGCCGCCTTTCGCCGGCATCCCCCGCCGGGGGGTGCCAGACCCGCAAATGGAACAGGAGGTTTCCATGAGCAAGAAGACCAGAGAAGACGGCGCCAGCCGCCGGGACTTCCTGAAACTGGCCGGTACGGCGGCCCCTGCGGCGGTGGCCGCGGCGGCCCTGGGGGGCGAGGCCGAGGCGGCCGCGCTGCCCACCGACGAGACCCGCCTTCAAGACACCGCGCATACCCGCGCCTATCTGGACAGCGCCCGTTTCTGACGAATGGACGCCGTCATCCCCCGGCAGACGGTTGCGTGAGGCCCTGACGCCGGTTCCAACAGGTACCAAGCCAGCCACAACCAGTGGCCAGCACGGGAGGTAGAAGATGCTAAGGAAAAAGACCAACGGGGTTGCGCGACGCCCCCAGCGGAACTCGATCCTGTCCCAGGTCGGCGACAGCCATGTCGACCGCCGCGCGTTCCTGCGCGGTTCGGGTCTGGCGATCGGCGGCCTTGCCGCGATCAGCGCCACGGGCGGAACCGTGACGCAGGCCAGCGCCCAGACAGCCGCCGGATCGGCGGTTGAGACCGTGAAATCCGTCTGCACCCATTGTTCGGTGGGCTGCACCGTCGTGGCCGAAGTCAAGAACGGCGTCTGGATCGGGCAAGAGCCCGGCTGGGACAGCCCGTTCAACCTGGGCGCCCATTGCGCCAAGGGGGCCTCGGTCCGCGAGCACGCCCATGGCGAACGCCGCCTGAAGTACCCGATGAAGAAAGAGGGTGGCGAGTGGAAGCAGATCAGCTGGGAACAGGCCATCGACGAGATCGGCGACGGCATGATGAAGATCCGCGCCGAAAGCGGCCCGGACAGCGTCTATTGGCTGGGTTCGGCCAAGCACAATAACGAACAGGCCTATCTGTTCCGCAAGTTCGCCGCCTATTGGGGCACGAACAACGTGGATCACCAGGCCCGTATCTGTCACTCGACGACCGTTGCAGGTGTTGCCAACACCTGGGGCTATGGCGCGATGACGAACAGCTATAACGACATCCACAATTCCAAGGCCATCTTCATCATCGGCGGCAACCCTGCCGAGGCGCATCCCGTTTCGCTGCTGCATGTGCTGAAGGCCAAGGAACAGAACAACGCGCCGCTCATCGTCTGCGACCCGCGCTTTACCCGCACGGCGGCCCATGCCGATGAATATGTCCGCTTCCGGCCCGGCACGGACGTGGCCCTGGTCTGGGGCATCCTGTGGCACATCTTCGAGAACGGCTGGGAGGACAAGGAGTTCATCCGCACCCGTGTCTGGGGCATGGACCAGATCAAGGCCGAGGTGGCCAACTGGACACCCGAAGAGACCGAGCGCGTGACCGGCGTGCCCGGCAGCCAGCTGAAACGTGTGGCCCGTACCATGGCCAACAACCGTCCCGGCACCGTGATCTGGTGCATGGGCGGCACCCAGCACACCAATGGCAACAACAACACCCGCGCCTATTGCGTGCTCCAGCTGGCGCTGGGCAACATGGGCACCTCGGGCGGCGGTACCAATATCTTCCGTGGCCATGACAACGTGCAGGGCGCAACCGATCTGGGCGTGCTCAGCCACACCCTGCCCGGCTATTACGGCCTGACCGCAGGCGCCTGGGCCCATTGGGCGCGTGTCTGGGGCGAGGATCTGGACTGGCTCAAGGGACAGTTCGCCGCGATCAAGGACAAGGATGGCAAGGACAAGCCGCTGATGAACGAAAGCGGCATCCCGGTCAGCCGCTGGATCGACGGCGTGCTGGAAGATCCCGCCAACATGGATCAGGACAACAATGTCCGTGCCATGGTGCTGTGGGGCCACGCGCCCAACAGCCAGACGCGCGGGCCGGAAATGAAGACGGCAATGGAAAAGCTCGACATGCTTGTCGTGATCGACCCCTATCCCACCGTCTCGGCCGTGATGCATGACCGCACCGACGGGGTCTATCTGCTGCCCGCGTGCACGCAGTTCGAAACCCGTGGTTCGGTCACCGCGTCCAACCGCTCGCTGCAATGGCGCGACAAGGTGGTCGATCCGCTGTTCGAAAGCCTGCCGGACGAGGTCATCATGGCCAAGTTCGCCAACAAGTTCGGCTGGGCCGACCGGCTGTTCCGCAATATCGAGATGGACGACCCGGAAACGCCCAATGTCGAGAGCATCACCCGCGAGTTCAATGCGGGCCTCTGGACGATCGGCTATACCGGCCAGTCGCCCGAGCGGATCAAGAGCCACATGGCCAATCAGCACACCTTCGACCGCACGACATTGCAGGCGGTGGGCGGTCCCAACGATGGCGAATACTATGGTCTGCCATGGCCCTGCTGGGGCACGGCGGAGATGGGCCATCCCGGCACGCCAAACCTCTATGACATGTCCAAACCGGTGGCCGAGGGCGGGCTGTGCTTCCGCGCCCGGTTCGGGGTGGAGCGTGACGGCGACAACCTGCTGGCCGAGGGCGTGTCGAACCCGGGCGCCGAAATTCAGGACGGATACCCTGAATTCACCATGCAGATGCTGATGGATCTGGGATGGGACGGCGATCTGACCGCCGAGGAACGCGCCGCCATCGACGCGGTGGCCGGACCCAAGACCAACTGGAAGACCGACCTTTCGGGCGGTATCCAGCGGGTGGCGATCAAGCATGGCTGCGCGCCCTTCGGCAATGCCAAGGCCCGTGCCGTGGTCTGGACCTTCCCCGACCCGATCCCGCTGCATCGCGAGCCGCTCTATACCAACCGGCGCGACCTGGTGGCCGATTATCCCACCTATGAGGACCGGCATGCCTATCGCCTGCCTACCCTCTATGCCTCGATCCAGAAGAACGACTTTTCAAAGGATTATCCGATAATCCTGACGTCGGGCCGTCTGGTCGAATACGAGGGTGGCGGTGATGAGACCCGGTCGAACCCCTGGCTGGCCGAATTGCAGCAGGACATGTTCGTCGAGATCAACCCGCGCGATGCCAACAATCTGGGCATTCGCGACGGGCAACAGGTCTGGGTTGAGGGCCCCGAGGGCGGCAAGGTCAAGGTAATGGCGATGCTGACCGAACGGGTCGGCGCCGGCGTGGCCTTTATGCCGTTCCATTTCGGCGGCCACTTCCAGGGTGCCGATCTGCGCGAGAAATACCCCAAGGGCGCCGATCCCTTTGTGTTGGGCGAGGCCTCGAACACCGCGCAGACCTATGGCTATGACTCGGTGACCCAGATGCAGGAGACCAAGGCCACTCTCTGCAAGATCTCGGCAGCGTAAGGAGGACTGAAAATGGCAAGAGCAAAGTTTCTCTGTGACGCCGAGCGCTGCATCGAGTGCAACGCCTGCGTGACCGCCTGCAAGAACGAGCACGAAGTGCCCTGGGGCATCAACCGCCGCAGGGTGGTGACGATCAATGACGGCAAACCGGGCGAACGCTCGATCTCGGTGGCCTGCATGCATTGCTCGGACGCGCCCTGTATGGCGGTCTGCCCGGTGGACTGTTTCTATCAGACCGAAGACGGTGTGGTGCTGCATTCCAAGGATCTGTGCATCGGCTGCGGCTATTGCTTCTACGCGTGCCCGTTTGGCGCGCCGCAATATCCGCAGGCGGGCAATTTCGGATCGCGTGGCAAGATGGACAAGTGCACTTTCTGCGCCGGTGGCCCGGAAGAGACCCATTCGACGGCCGAATTCGCCAAATACGGGCGCAACCGGATCGCCGAGGGCAAGCTGCCTATCTGCGCCGAGATGTGTTCCACCAAGGCACTGCTGGCCGGTGACGGCGACGTGGTTTCGGCCATCTACCGCGAACGCGTTGTGGCGCGCGGTTTCGGCACCGGCGCCTGGGGCTGGGGCACCGCCTATGACCAGAAGGGCGGCTGAGGTTGCCTGATCCCCTGCGGCGCATCGACTTTGCGCCGCAGGACCAAGAATTTTCTGCGAAAATTCTCGCGCCGCCGCGCTGTTTCGCGGTTTTCCGGCGGTGCGGATTGCACATGAGGTTCCGATGCCGGTTCTGCGACTTCTGATCTGTCTGCTCTGTCTGGCCCTGCCCGCAGTGGCGCAAGAGGGGGCACCGGACCGCTCCGCCACCGGCGGCGCCACCACGCTCGAGGACATTCTGGCCCGGCAACGTGGCGAGGTGGTTGACGACGCCTATCGCTCCACCGATACCGGCAGCCAGACAGCACCGCTCGAGGCACAGTTGGGGGTGCGCGGCGGCGCCTCGGACAGCGAGATTTTCCGCGCCCTGCGCTATGGCGCGGCCGATGTCACCGTCTCGGCGCGCGGCCCCGCCGCCGATGTGATCATCCAGGACGATGGCATGTGGTGGCTGAGCCTGCGCGAGGGCTCGCTGCGCGATTATGGCACCTATGCGCTGGGGGGCATGGTCGTCGTGCTGGCGCTGTTCTATCTGCTGCGCGGCCGCATCCGCATCGACGGCGTAAAGACCGGTCGCAGCGTGACCCGCTTTGCCGCATTCGAGAGGTTCGGGCACTGGCTGTTTGCCGGGTCGTTCCTGGTGCTGGCCGTTTCGGGCCTGATCACGCTATATGGCCGCGACTTCCTTATCCCGCTGTTGGGCAAGGAGGCCTTTGCCACCCTCGCGCTGGCCTGCAAATGGGTGCATAACAACATCGCTTGGGCCTTTATGCTGGGCCTGGCCATCGTGACGGTGAACTGGATCGCCCATAACATTCCCAACCGGCATGATTTGAAATGGCTGGCCGTGGGCGGTGGCCTCTTCAGCAAGGGCATGCATCCGCCCGCGAAGAAATTCAACGCCGGGCAAAAGATCATATTCTGGCTGTGTATCCTGCTTGGCCTGTCGATTTCTCTCTCGGGCCTGTCGCTGCTGTTTCCCTTTGAAATGCCGATGTTTGCCAAGACCTTTGCGCTGGCCAATGCCACCGGCCTGCCGCAGGCCATGGGACTGTCCCTGCCCGAGGTGATGACCCCGCATCAGGAAATGCAGTACGCCCAGCTCTGGCACCTGATCGTGGCCTTTGCGTTCATCACCATCATCATCGCCCATATCTATCTGGGTTCGCTGGGGATGGAGGGCGCGTTCGATGCCATGGGCTCGGGCGAGGTCGAGGAGCAATGGGCCCGCGAACATCATTCGCTGTGGCTGGACGAGGTGAAATCGGCCGAGGCCAGCAAGGCCAGGCCCAGCCCGGCGGAATAATGCGGGCGCTGGCGCTGGCGCTGCTGCTCTGGCCCGCCTGCGCGGCGGCAGAGTTCTTTACCCTCAAGGGTCATGGCGGGCCGGTCATGGGCATTGCCGTTGGCCCAGAGGGGCAGATCGCCACCGCCAGTTTCGACAATTCCGTGGGTCTCTGGGCCGGGCGGACGCCGCACTGGTTCGAAGGACACGAGGCCGCCGTCAACACGGTAGCGTTTCAGCGCGGCACGCTCTACTCGGCAGGCGACGATTTCACCCTGCGCCGCTGGCCCGAGGGCACCATCCTTGGTCGCCACATGGGCAAGATCACCGGTCTTGCCCTGTCGGACACCCTCGCCGCCACCGCCAGCTGGGACGGTACCATCGGCCTCTGGCCGCTGGACGGCTCGGCGCCGCGCAGCCTTGATGCCGGCAGCGGCGTGAATGCGGTCGCCTTCTCTTCCGATGGGGCTCAGCTATATTCCGCTGGCATGGATGGCGTGCTGCGGCTTTGGGATGTTGCGAGCGGCAGCGAACGGCGCCAGATCACCCGGCACGGGTTCGGCATCAACGAGATCGCTCTGAATGCGCCTGACGGCTGGTTGGCCTATGGCGCGGTCGACGGGGTGACACGGGTGATTGACCTTGCCACCGGGGCCGAGCGCGACTTTACCCTCGACCGCCGCCCGGTTCTGGCATTGGCACTCAGCCCCGACCGCAGCCAGCTCGCGGTGGGTGATGGCGAAGGCTATATCATGGTGATCGACACAGACAGCTGGCGCATCGCCCGCGACTTCCGCGCCACCCTGCGCGGCCCGGTCTGGGCATTGGCCTTTTCGCCGGATGGTGAGAATATCCACGCCGGTGGGATTGACGATACGATGTACAGTTGGCCGGTGGCCTCGCTTTCGGAACATGGCAAGATGGCGGGGGGCGAGCGCAGCTTTCTGAAATCCCCCCAGGAAATGGACAATGGCGAGCGGCAATTCGCACGCAAATGCTCCATCTGCCACACGCTGACCGCTGATGGCGGACGTCGGGCCGGTCCCACGCTGTACCAGATATTCGGTCGGCGCGCCGGAACACTGCCGGGCTATCTCTATTCCGACGCGCTGGCCGGTTCGGATATCGTCTGGACCGAGGACAGCATCAATTCGCTTTTCGATCTGGGCCCGGACCATTACATTCCGGGTTCTAAGATGCCCATGCAACGGATCACCGGCGCCCAGGACCGCGCCGACCTGATCGCCTATCTGCGCCGGGCCACCCTGGCAAAGGAGCAGCCATGAAAGCCTTTCTCAGCGCCGTTGTCCTGATGGCCATCATCACCGTCGCCGCGCCGCAGATACTGAGCCGTGCGGGCTTTTCCGCCGCTGAACGCGGCACCGGCACGGATGTGCGTCTCGACTGAATGGCCGAGTTCCTGACCACCCGCGAGCTGGCCGACATGCTCAGGATCGGTGAGCGCAAGGCCTATGACCTCGCGGCCTCGGGCGAGGTGCCGCATGTGCGTGCCATGGGCAAGCTGCTGTTTCCCCGCGCCGAAGTGCTGGCCTGGCTCAACGCCTCGCGCGCGGGGCCGCGCGTGGCCGAGCCGCCGCTGCCCCCGATCCTGGCTGGCAGCCACGACCCTCTGCTCGACTGGGCGCTGAGAGAGAGCGGCGCCGGGCTGGCCACCTATTACGACGGCTCCTTTGACGGCCTGGTCCGGCTAAAGGCGCGCAGCGCCCAGGCCGCGGCGCTGCATATCCGCGAGGCAGACGGATTCAACACCACGTCCCTGAGGGACGCGGTCGGAGAGGCGCCGGTAGTGCTGATCGAAATCGCGCGGCGCCAGCGCGGTTTGCTGCTGGCACCCGGGATCATTGGCATCGGAGGGATCGCCGATCTGCGCGGGCGCAGGGTTGCAATGCGCCAATCCAGTGCCGCCAGCCAGCACCTGTTCCTTGCCGAACTGGAGAAACTGGGCCTCTCCCCCGCCGATCTCGCCCCAGACCCCACCTGCGCCCGCACCGAAGAGGACCTCGCCCAGCTTCTGCAATCGGGCAAGGCCGAGGCGGGCTTTGGCCTGGGCGCCCTTGCGTCGCCCTACGGGCTTGGCTTCATCCCCACCCATGAGGAGCGGTTCGACCTGGCTATCTGGCGCCGTGCCGTATTCGATCCACCGATCACCCGGCTGATGGCCTTCCTGCGAAGCCCCGCCTTTGCTGCCCGCGCCGCCGAGATGGGGGGGTACGACATCAGCAACCTCGGCACCGTCCATCACAATGGCGCCAGCGGTTGACCGCATCTTTCCTTTTCATTTCGCCGCAAATACTCCCGCCGGAGGCGAGATTTTTCGACGAAAAATCTCTCCCTGCCGCACCCGTGCCAGACTATTTCGCGTTCGGGAAAAACAGCTGCTGGCCGTCCAGCGTGTAGCCCGCAATCGCCGCCTGCCCGTCCGCACCGGTCAGCCAGTCAATGAACCGCTGCCCCGCTTCGGCCTTGACACCGGGATGCTTGTCCGGGTTGACCAGGATCACGCCATACTGGTTGAACAGCCGTGCATCGCCCTCCACCGCCACAACAAGGTCACCCTTGTTGGCAAAGGCGATCCAGGTGGCGCGATCGGTCAGCGCATAGGCGCCCATGCCAGCGGCCAGGTTCAGCGTCGCCCCCATGCCAGAGCCGGTCTCGCGATACCATCCGCCCGAGGCGGCAGTCACGTCGATACCTGCACTCTGCCAGTGGCGCAGTTCCGCCTTGTGGGTGCCGCTGTCATCCCCGCGCGAGGCAAAGGGCGCCCCCACCTCCGCAATCGCACTCAGCGCCGCCACGATATCACTGCCACCGCGCACGCCTGCCGGATCCGAGGCCGGGCCGACCAGCACGAAATCATTGTACATCACATCAAGACGTTCGACACCCCAGCCCTCGGCCACGAATTTCTCCTCGGCCGCCTTTGCATGCACCAGCAGCACATCGCCATCACCATTGGCGGCGTTCTTGATCGCCTGACCGGTCCCTACCGCGACCACCCGCACCTCGATTCCGCTCTCGGCCTCGAAGGCAGGCAGGATATGGTCCAACAGTCCCGAATTCTGGGTGGAGGTGGTGGATTGCACCACGATGAATTCTCCCGCCTGCGCCAATGTGCCCGCCATCAGGCCAAGCGCAAGAGCGCCCGCGCGGAAAACGGTTCCGATCATGTCTAGTCTCCATCAATGTTCAGAAAATCAACTCTCCGGCCAGGAAACGGCGCACCGCACCATTGGCCGGGTCATCCAGCACCTGAGCGGCAGGTCCATGTTCCACCACCTGCCCGCCCATCATCACCACCACATCCGCCGCCAGCCGCCGGGCCTGACCGATATCATGGGTCACCATCACGATCCGCACCCCACGGGCGCTGGCGCGCAGCACCAG
Source organism: Ruegeria sp. YKSF070 (assembly GCF_059612725.1). NCBI lineage: Bacteria > Pseudomonadati > Pseudomonadota > Alphaproteobacteria > Rhodobacterales > Roseobacteraceae > Ruegeria > Ruegeria sp. YKSF070. The sequence goes on from NZ_JBXWRD010000007.1 coordinate 64,956, forward strand.
CGATTCGACCGCCTGGGTCGCGCCCGGATCCAGCGCACTGGTGGGTTCGTCGAGGAACAGCACCTCGGGTTCGGTGGCCAGCGCACGCAGGATAGCCAACCGCTGCGCCTCGCCCACAGACAGCGAACGGGCACCTTGACGCGCGCGCGACAGCAATCCGCCCTCGGCAAGCAGCGCCGCGATCCGGGCCTGCCGCTGCGCCCGGTTCAGCCCCCGGCGGCGCAGGACGAAATCGAGATTGCCCGCTACCGATCGGCGCAGCATCACAGGCCGCTGGAACACCATGGCCTGACTTGCCCGCTCCTGGGCGTCAAGCGCGCGCCCATTCTGCCGCACTGCCCCGGCATCGGCCTGGATCAACCCATGCAGGCAGCGCAGCAGCAGGCTCTTGCCCGCCCCGTTCGGCCCTAGGATCACCGTTGGCCCCGGCCCGCCCAGCCTCAGATACGGAACATCCAGCAGGCTCTGGCCACGACGCGCGATGCGCAGGCCCTGCGTCTCGATCACCAGCCCGCTTTCCTCGACCAGATCACGCATGGGCCAGCGCCTCGGCCCGGCTGCGCGCGCCCAGCAGGCTGACCAGCGCATTGACCGCGACAGCAATCCCGATCAGGACCGCCCCAAGCGCCAACGCCAGAGCCAGATTGCCCTTGGAGGTCTCAAGCGCGATAGCGGTGGTCATCACACGGGTCACGTGGTTGATATTGCCGCCAACGATGATCACCGCGCCCACCTCGGCAATGGCACGGCCAAAACCAGCCAGCAGCGCGGTCAGCAACGCCACCCGCCCGTCCCACAAAAGCACCGGCACCGTGGACAGCCGCGAAAGGCCCAGGCTGCGCATCTGTTCGGAATATTCGGCATCCAGCATCTCGACCACCTGACGGGTCAGGGCGGCAATGATCGGGGTAACCAGAACCACCTGCGCGATGATCATGGCGGTTGGCGTATAGAGCAGTTGCAGCACGCCAAGCGGACCCGAGCGTGACAGCATCAGATAGACAATCAGCCCGACCACCACTGGCGGCAGACCCATCAGCGCATTGACCAGCACCACCATCGCGCGCCGGCCGGGAAACCGCCCGACAGCCAGCGCCGCCCCCAGCGGCATCCCGATCAGGGCCGCGCAGAGGACCGCAAACAGCGACACGCGCAGCGACAGGCCCACGATCCCCAGCAATTCGGAATCACCAGCCAAGATCATGGCAAATGCCACCTGCATTTCTTGCGCAAAATTTTGCATTTTATTCTGACTTTGGTGTATCTGAGATCATAAGCACGCATTTTGCAAATCTATGCATATCACGCCCTCGTATCCCATCCCAACCAAAACCGACACCCGCGCACGAAAAAGCGCGGCCCCAGACGGGACCGCGCTGGCCGAGGTTGCCCCGGCGTAGCTTTCCAGACGTTACTTCAGTGCCGCGTCGGTAATCTCATGCGTCCAGGCACCCTCGGGCGTCTTGGTGATCACAGGGTCCGAGCCGCCTGCCAGCAGCGTGGCAACCGTGCGGTCGAAATCAGCCGGATCCAGCGCGCCGTTCGACCCGGCGGTCAGCTTGGCAATCTCACCCATCATGCGGACCTGATGCGCCTCGGTCTGGGCACCGGTGGCGTCATTGTCCAGAACGATGCCGGCGGCCTCGTCCGGGTTGGCCTCGGCATATTTCCAGCCCTTCATCGAGGCCCGCACAAAGCGGGTCATCTTGTCCTTGAAGGCCTCGTCCTTGAGGTTGTCCTCAAGCACATAGATACCGTCCTCCAACGTGGCGACGCCCATGTCCTCGTATTTGAAGGTCACCAGCTCGTCCTCGCTGACACCGGCATCCAGAACCTGACCATATTCGTTATAGGTCATGGTCGAGATGCAATCGGCCTGGCGCTGGAGCAGCGGATCGACGTTGAAACCCTGTTTCAGCACGGTCACCCCGTCAGCGCCGCCATCAGTGCTAATCCCCTCTTGGCTCATCCAGCTCAGGAACGGGTATTCATTGCCAAAGAACCAGACGCCAATGGTCTTGCCCTTGAAGTCCTGCGGTCCGGTGATGCCGGTATCCTTCCAGCAGGTCAGCATCAGGCCCGAGGATTTGAAGGGCTGCGCGATATTCACCACCGGCAGGCCCTTTTCCCGCGCCGCCAGTGCCGAGGGCATCCAGTTCAGCATCGCATCGGCGCCACCACCGGCCAGCACCTGCGGCGGGGCGATGTCGGGGCCGCCGGGCAGGATGGTGACATCCAGACCCTCTTCGTCGTAATACCCCTTGTCCAGCGCCACGTAATAGCCGGCGAACTGGGCCTGGGTGACCCATTGCAGCTGCAGCTTGACCTCGTCGGCCGCCAGCGCCGGGCCAGCGGCCAGGGCCAGGGCAAGCGCCGCGCCATTCATCAGTTTCTTCATGATTTCACTCCTTGTTGGTTGTTCAATTCTGTGCCCCGGCTCGGTCCAGGATCTTGTCGCATATCTGTCAGCCTAGCGTCTCTGCGAGGGGTGCCAAAAGGTGACATGATGTTCGATCAATGCCACCAACCCATAGAACAGCGTTCCCGCCAACGCCGCCACAACGATTTCGGCCCAGACCATGTCCAGTGCCAGTTGCCCGACGCTGGTCGATATGCGGAACCCCATGCCAAGCGTCGGCGAGCCAAAGAATTCGGCCACGATCGCACCGATGAGAGCCAGCGTCGTCGAGATTTTCAAACCGTTGAAGATGAAGGGCATCGCCGCCGGCAGCCGGAGCTTGAAGAAACTCTGCCAATAGCTGGCCGCATAGGTTTCCATCAGGTCACGCTGCATCGACGTGGTCTCGCGCAAGCCCGCCACGGTGTTGACCAGCATGGGAAAGAACACCATCACCACGACCACGGCGGCCTTCGACTGCCAGTCGAAGCCGAACCACATCACCAGGATCGGTGCAGTGCCAACGATGGGCAGGGCTGCCACGAAATTGCCCACCGGTAGCAGGCCCAGCCGCAGGAACTCGGACCGGTCCACTGCCACCGCCATCAGGACCGCCGCACCGCAGCCGATCAGATAACCGCTCAGCGCCCCCTTGACGAAGGTCTGTACGAAATCCGCCCAGAGGATCGGCAGGCTGCCGGCAAACCGTGCCGCGATCAGCGAGGGCGCGGGCAGGATCACCAAAGGCACTTCAAGACCCCGTACCACCAGTTCCCATACCACCAAGATCGTGGCGCCAAAAATCAGCGGCACCGCCAGCCGCACCGGGCGGGTCTCGGCCTGCGGCCCCTCGGCCAGACGGGTATTCAGCCACCATGCCGCCCCCCAGACGAGCAAGGCCACCAGAACCAGCATCATCCGCGCACCCCCCAATCCTTCTTCTGTTCCCAAATACCTCGGGGGAGTCGCGCCTGCGCGACGGGGGCAGCGCCCCCCTTATGCCATCCCATCCTCATGCCATCCCCATCCGCTTCAGAACCAACCGCTCGATCACCCCCAACAGCCCCACCAGGCAAGCCGCCAGAATCGCCGCCCCGAAAAGGGCCGACCAGATCTGCACGGTCTGACCATAATAGCTACCCGCCAGCAGCCGCGCACCCAGGCCCGAAACCGCTCCGGTCGGCAATTCACCCACGATGGCGCCGACCAGCGAGGCCGCGATCCCGATCTTGAGCGAGGCAAAGAGATAGGGCATCGAGGCCGGCAGGCGCAGTTTCCAAAAGGTCTCGCCCTGCGAGGCGTTGTAGGTTCTCAGCAGGTCAAGCTGCATCGCATCGGGGCTGCGCAGCCCCTTGACCATGCCGACCACGACCGGGAAAAAGCTCAGATAGGCCGAGATCACCGCCTTGGGGATGATCCCCTGAACGCCCACCGAATAGAGCACCACGATGATCATCGGTGCCAGCGCGATGATCGGGATGGTCTGGCTGACAATGGCCCAGGGCATCACCGACATGTCCATGACGCGGGAATGCACGATACCCACCGCCAGCAACACCCCAAGAACCGTGCCGATGCCAAAGCCCAACAGCGTCGCACTCAGCGTTACCCAGCCATGATAGACAAGGCTGCGTTTCGAGGTGATCTTCTTCATCACCGTAGTGTCCCACAGCTCGATCGCCACCTGATGGGGCGCCGGCAGGCGTGGGCGCTCCTGCGCCCAGGTCTCCGGCACGGCAAACCCGTTTTTCAGCGCCAGCGAGACACCGCTCATGCCGCGCCGGGCGGCGCCATCGGACGGCTCCACCACCGCCCCGCCGCGTTCCGCCGTGACCAGCACGCCGTGAATATTCATCGGCACGCAGGCCGCATACCAGAGCCCCACGATCACAGCGAGGACGGTCAGGACCGCAAGCAGAGATTTCATGCTGCCCTCCCTTCCGCGCGCAACACCGATTTCCTGCAAGGAAATCGGGCCGGAATTCGTGCCGAATTCCGGTTCCGCCCGGCCTCGTCGCCGCGCATCCAGAAATCCAGCTCAGTCATCGGCATGTCCCGCCCGCAGACCCTCGCGCACCCGATGCGCGACCTCTATGAACTCCTTGCTGTCTCGGATGTCGAGCGGCCGCTTCTTGGGCAGCGGGCTTTCGATCACGTCGGTGATCCGGCCCGGGCGCGGGCTCATCACCACGATCTTCGTCGACAGATAGACCGCCTCGGGAATCGAATGGGTGACGAACCCGATGGTCTTGCCGGTCCGCGCCCAAAGCGCCAGCAACTGCTCGTTCAGATGGTCGCGCACGATCTCGTCCAGCGCTCCGAACGGTTCGTCCATCAACAGGATATCGGCGTCAAAGGCCAGCGCCCGCGCGATGCTGGCGCGCTGCTGCATTCCGCCCGACAGCTGCCAAGGGAATTTGCCACCAAACCCTGCCAGATCAACGAGTTCCAGGACCTTTCTCACGCGCTCTTCCTGCTCTTGCCGGGAAAACCCCATGATCTCGAGCGGCAGCTTGATATTCTTGGCAATGGTTCGCCACGGGTACAGACCCGCCGCCTGGAACACATAACCATAGGCGCGCTTGCGCCGCGCCTCGTCGGGCGTCATCCCGTTCACCGTCAGGCTGCCGCCCGTCAGTGTCTCCAGCGCCGCGATACAGCGCAGGAACGTCGTCTTGCCGCAGCCTGACGGCCCGATGAAACTGACGAAATCGCCCTTGTTGATTTCCAGGTTCACGTCCTTGAGCGCGTGAACCGGGCCGTCATTGGTCTGAAACGTCAGATCCAGCCCCTTGGCCGAAACCACGCTTGACAACTCCGGCTGCTGCCCCGTCCCATTCATAGTGTCATTATCCTGTTGGAGACCCCCAAGCGATGCCCGATCAGATGCCAGATACCTGCCAAAAACTCCGTCTTGGCGAAACCTATGCCGGCAAGCAGGGGTTCAATTATTTTCAAGGGATCGCGCGCGAGACGACCGGCGCCCGATCCATTTGCATGCACATGCTGCGCATTCCGCCGGGTGGCCGGGCCAAGGCCCATCTTCATGCCGAGCACGAGACCGCGATCTACGTGATCGAGGGGTCGGCGGTCATGTATTGGGGTCCCGCGTTGGAACACAAGATGGAGACCAACGCCGGCGACCTGATCTATATCCCCGCCGGTGTCCCGCACCTGCCGATCAACACCGGCCAGACCGAAGCCGTCGCCATCCTGGCCCGCACCGATCCGCACGAGCAGGAGAGTGTCGTTCTCCTGCCCGAACTGGATGCGCTTGTGCCCGAGTAGCCCCATCAGACCCCCGTAGCCGGAATGCCCGACCGTTCCACCGGGCGCGGCGCAGTCAGCTCCTTCCAGCTGCTGAGCGCCCGGTTCACCGGGGTATTCGCCTCGCGCGCCACGAACTTGCCATGGCCCTCCTGGGTGCGAATTTCGCCGTCATGCACCGCCACCTGTCCGCGCGTCAGGGTAAAGCGCGGCAGGCCCTTGACCTCCTTGCCCTCGAACACGTTATAGTCGATGGCCGATTGCTGGCTGCCCGCGCTGATCGTCTTGGATTTCTCAGGATCCCACACCACCAGATCGGCATCGGCACCCACCAGAACCGCGCCTTTTTTCGGATAGCAATTCAATATCTTGGCGATATTTGTTGATGTAACCGCCACAAACTCGTTCGGCGTCAGGCGACCGGTCGCCACACCATGGGTCCACAGCATCGGCATCCGGTCCTCCAGCCCGCCGGTGCCGTTTGGGATCTTCGAGAAATCGCCCACGCCATAGCGTTTCTGCTCGGTGGTAAAGGCGCAGTGATCGGTCGCCACCACGCTCAGCGAACCCGATTGCAGCCCCGCCCACAGGCTGTCCTGATGCTGCTTGTTGCGGAAGGGCGGAGACATCACGCGCCGCGCCGCATGATCCCAGTCGGGGTGGAAATACTCGCTCTCGTCCAATGTCAGATGCTGGATCAGCGGCTCGCCCCAAACCCGCTTGCCTTGCATGCGCGCGCGCCGGATAGCCTCGTGGGACTCCTCGCACGAGGTATGCACGACATAAAGCGGCACACCCGCCATATCGGCGATCATGATGGCGCGGTTGGTCGCCTCGCCCTCGACCTGGGACGGGCGCGAATAGGCATGTGCTTCGGGCCCGGTGTTGCCCTCGGCCAAGAGGCGCGCGGTCATCTCGGCCACCACGTCACCATTCTCGGCATGGACCATGGCAATCCCGCCCAACTCGGCCAGACGGTTGAACGAGGCGAACAACTCGTCATCGTTCACCATCAGCGCGCCTTTGTAGGCAAGGAAATGCTTGAATGTGTTGATCCCGCGCGACTCGATCACGGTCTTCATGTCGTTGAACACCTGTTCGCCCCACCAGGTCACCGCCATGTGGAAAGAGTAATCGCAATTGGCCCTGGTCGATTTGTTGTCCCAGCGCTTGATCGCGTCCAGCAGGCTCTCACCCTGATTGGGCAGGCAGAAATCCACCACCATCGTGGTGCCGCCCGCCAGCCCGGCGCGGGTTCCGCTCTCGAAATCGTCGCTGGAATAGGTGCCCATGAAGGGCATCTCCAGATGCACATGGGGATCGATGCCGCCGGGCATCACGTAACAGCCGGTGGCGTCCAACTCCTTGTCACCGCTCAGCCCCGGGCCGATTTCGGTGATCACGCCGTTTTCGATCCGCACATCCGCCTTGTAGGTCAGATCGGCGGTTACAACGGTGCCGTTCCTGATGACTGTGCTCATTTGCTTGAACTCCCTGTTTTCTTGTCAGACCGACCCGAAACAGCCGATCGCATTGCCATGCACCCCGATATCCAACGGCCCGAACGGCCCCTCGACACAGAGCGAGAAACATCCCGCCTGCGGCAGGTAGACGACCAGGTAGGGGCCATTCGGCCGCGTGACCGCCCAACCCTGCCCCATCACGCCGCCGCTGAACTGCACTTCCACAACCTCCGGCTCTTGCCGCAAAGCCGCGAAATCGCGCAGCGTGGCCCGACCCACCACATCCAATGGCGCGTTCGAAAGATCGGCCTCGATCGCCGCCCTGACCCGTTTGCGCATTGTTGCCGTGTCCGGCACCATCCCTTGTCCTTCATTTCGCCGAAAATACTCCGGGGGGTTCGGGGGGCAGCGCCCCCCGCTGGTCCGGGGGCATCGCCCCCGGATCACTCCACGATTTCCGCCGTCTCCACCACCGCATGGAACAGCACATCCGTACCAGCGGCGGCCCAGTCCTTCGATATCTCTTCGGCCTCGTTGTGGCTCAGTCCGTCGACACATGGGCACATCACCATAGCCGTCGGCGCCACCCGGTTAATCCAGCAGGCATCGTGGCCCGCGCCCGAGATGATGTTCATATGGCTGTATCCCAGGCGCTCGGCCGCGTTGCGGATGGCCGAGACACAGCCTTCGTCAAAGGCCACCGGGTCGAAGCCGCCCACTTTTTCAAAGGCGATCTCCAGCCCCATATCATCGGCGATCTTCTGGCCCTCAACGCGCAGCCGCGCCTCCATATCCTCGATCACCGACAATTCGGGGCTGCGGAAATCCACCGTGAACACCACCCTGCCCGGGATCACGTTGCGCGAGTTCGGGTAAACGTCGATATGGCCCGCCGCCCCCACAGCATGGGGCGCATGGCTGAGCGCGATCTCGTCCACCTTTTCCAGCACCCGCGCCATGCCCAGCCCGGCATTGCGCCGCATCGGCATCGGGGTTGAGCCGGTATGCGCGTCCTTGCCGGTGATCGTGACCTGGGTCCAGCTCAGCCCTTGGCCATGGGTAACAACGCCGATATCCTTGCCCTCGGCCTCCAGGATCGGCCCTTGTTCGATATGCAACTCGAAAAACGCGTGCATCTTGCGCGCGCCCACCTCTTCCTCGCCACGCCAGCCGATCCGCGACAGCTCGTCACCAAAGCTCTTGCCCTCGGCATCGGTGCGCGCATAGGCCCAGTCCTGCGTATGCATGCCCGCAAAGACGCCGGAACTCAGCATCGCGGGGGCAAAGCGCGTGCCCTCTTCGTTGGTCCAGTTGGTGGCGACGATGGGGTGTTTGGTGCGGATGCCCAGATCGTTCAGGGTGCGGATCACCTCCAGCCCGGCCAGAACCCCCAGCACCCCGTCATACTTGCCACCCGTGGGCTGGGTATCCAGATGCGAGCCCACATAGACCGGCAGCGCGTCCGGGTCGGTGCCCGCGCGCATGGCGAACATGTTGCCCATCTGGTCAAGCCCCATGGAACAGCCCGCAGCCTCGCACCATTTCTGGAACAGCACGCGGCCTTCGCCATCCTCATCCGTCAGGGTCTGGCGGTTATTGCCACCCGCCACGCCGGGGCCGATCTTGGCCATCTCCATCAGACTGTCCCACAACCTGTCACCGTTGATTCTGAGATTCTGTGCCGGAGCCGCCATACCTGTTCCCCTGTTGCTTGCTTTGCGTTCTTGCTGGCCTAGCTATTTGACCAACTGGTCAAACTCACGCTATCACGGGTTTGACACCAGTCAAGAAATAGCCGAGTTCCCCTGCAAGATTCCGTCACTTCGACGGGCAAGCGAAGGAAAAAAGCAGCAGATCATGCCTCAGGACCGCGCGCCGACCCGTATCCAGAAAAAAAACCGTGCCGCCATCCTGGACGCCGCTCTGAACGTTTTTTCGGCGCATGGCTTCCGCGGCGCAACGGTGGATCAGATCGCCGCTGAGGCAGGATTGAGCAAGCCCAACCTGCTCTACTATTTCCCGTCGAAAGAAGCGATGCACGAGGCGCTGCTGGCCGAGTTGCTGGATACCTGGCTGGATCCGCTGCGCGCGCTCGATGATCAGGGCGAGCCCCTGACCGAGCTTTTGGCATATGTCCACCGCAAACTGGAGATGAGCCGCGATTACCCCCGCGAAAGCCGCCTGTTCGCCAACGAGATCGTACAAGGCGCCCCGCGCATCTATCAGGCCCTGAGCGAGGATCTGAAGGCGCTGGTCGATGACAAGGTGGCCCTGCTCGAAGCCTGGATGGCGGCGGGTCGGATCGCCCGCGTCCATCCCTATCACCTGCTGTTCTCGATCTGGTCACTGACGCAGCATTACGCGGATTTCGACGTGCAGGTGCGCGCGGTTCTGGGCAATGAGGACCCGTTCGACGGCGCCGATGTGTTCCTCGATACGCTCTACCGGCGACTGCTCAGCCCGCGTCCGGAGTAATCTCAGTTTTCTCAGTCTCGACCTCATCGGACTCACCGCTTGCCAGCGCCGCGGTTTCAGGCGTGGTGGCGCGGGCGGCAGGCGCTGGAACAAAGCTCGATTTGTCGGCCTCGTCCACCGGGGCGCGCAACAGGATCCGCAGGCCCGAGAACAGGATCAGCAGCACATGCGCGGCCGCCGAGGTCATGAACAGACCGGTGCCACCCAGGGTCTCCATTCCGACCCCTGCCAGCAAGGGCCCCAGGATCGATCCAACCCCGTATAGCATCAACAGCCCGCCGCTGACCTGAATCGCCTGATCCGCGGCGGCGTGATCGTTGGCATGGGCAATGATGATCGGATACATGGCATAGATCGCCGCGCCGAAAAGAGAGGCCAGCACGAGGTTCAACATCCGTGTTTCCGGCGACAGCGCGATAAAGACCATATCGACCGCCAGCGCCAGGACCGCGACAGCGATCAGCACCGCGCGCCGGTCCAGCCGGTCCGACAACCAGCCGATGGGGATCTGCGACACCGCGCCCGCCAGCACCGGAAGGCTGGCAAACAGCGCCACCGTCGTAAGCGCCAGTCCGATCCCATCGGCATAGACCGCCGACAGCGTGCCAAAGGCGCTATTCGACACGCCGACACACAGCACCCCGATCACCGCGACGGGAGAGTTGCGCCAGACCGCCATCAGGTCGAGCCGGACACTGACCAGCGGTTTTGGCACCGCCTTGGACGACATCGCCGTCGGCATCAGCGCCAGGCAGTAAAAGATCGCGGGCAGGACGAAGAACAGAAAGCCCGACGTATCGCCCATCGTCAGCACCAGTTGCCCGGCGGTCGAGGCACCCAGGTTCACCATGGTGTATAGGCCAAAGATGCGACCGCGCGTGCTCGGCTCGGCCCGCTCGCTCAGCCAGCTTTCGACGATCATCGCCGCGCCCGCAAAGCAGAAGCCCGACATGGCGCGCAGCGGAATCCAGGTCCAGGGCGTCAGCAGCAGCAGCGAAAGCAGCACGGCAACGGCGGCAAATCCGGACATTACGCTGAATGCGCGCACATGGCCGACCTTGCCCACCAGCCGGGGCGTATAGAAACAGCCCGCGACATAGCCAAAAGCCCAACCAGTCCCCAGAAGACCCAGCGCCGAGGCACTAAACCCTTCCTGCGCGCCCCGGATCGGCAGAATCAGGCTGTTCATGCCACCTGCGAAAAGCAGCAAGGCAGAGCCAAGCAACAAGGCACTTACGGGAAGAAGCTGACGTACCATTTGGACCTGCAGACTGAACACATCCTTGTCCCGGAGTATCCGTGCGGCGGCTTGGAGACAAGGCAAGGCCTTGGGAGGCGTTAAGACTTTCTCTACCAAAATCTGGTCAGATGAGTCGATGCAGGCCCCGCCTCACCCCGTTCAGGCCCGTCGCTGGCTGGATCAGATTTTTTCCACACGCGCCGTGCAACGCGGCGCGGTCGTCCGACGATCCGTCGCCTGGGTCGACCGTGAGGTCGGGAAAGAGCGGTTTCTGACCGAAATGCGCCGCCGCAACTTTCACGTGATCGAAACGGCGGATCAGTTCGTCGTGGTCTGCCACAACGGACCGATCCGCCTTCTTTTCTGAGAAAATTCGTCGAATTTTCTCAAGCAGAGATTTTTCGGCGAAAAATCTCGGTCCTCACTCTGCGGCCCGTGCCATAGGGTTGTTGGGATGCGTGGTCCAGTTGGCATAATCGGCCTGCACCACCTTTCCGGTACGCGGGTCGGTTTCGCCCGGCTGCATCGGCACCATCGAGATGCACCCCTCGATCGGGCAGACATCGACGCAGAGGTTGCAGGCGACGCATTCGTCATCCATCACCTCGAACACCCGGTCCTCTGACATGGAAATCGCCTGGTGCGAGGTATCCTCGCAGGCCGCATAGCAGCGCCCGCATTTGATGCACTGATCCTGATCGATTTTCGCCTTGGCGATGTAGTTCAGGTTCAGGTACTGCCAATCGGTCACGTTGGGCACCGCGCGCCCGACGAAATCGCTGACGCTGGTGTATCCCTTCTCATCCATCCACTGGCTGAGGCCGGATTTCATCTCTTCCACCACGCGGAAGCCATAGGTCATCGCCGCGGTGCAGACCTGAACGGTGCCACAACCCAGGCTCATGAACTCGGCCGCGTCACGCCAGGTGGTCACCCCGCCGATGCCGCTGATCGGCAGTCCCTGCGTTTCTGCGTCGCGCGAGATCTCGGCCACCATGTTCATCGCAATCGGTTTCACCGCCGGGCCGCAATAGCCGCCATGACTGCCCTTGCCGTCAATCGAGGGTTCTGGGCTGAAATTGTCCAGGTTCACCGACGTGATGGAACTGATTGTATTGATGAGAGAAACCGCATCCGCACCGCCGTTTTTCGCAGCCCGTGCCGGATAACGGATATCGGTGATATTGGGAGTCAGCTTCACGATCACCGGCTTGTCGTAATGGGTCTTGCACCAGCGCGTGACCATCTCGATATATTCGGGAACCTGGCCCACCGCCGCGCCCATGCCACGCTCGCTCATCCCATGCGGGCAGCCGAAATTGAGCTCGATACCATCGGCCCCGGTTTCGGCCACCCGCGGGAGGATCGCTTTCCATTCCGCTTCCTCGCAGGGCACCATGATCGACACGATCACGGCGCGGTCTGGATAATCCGCCTTGACCCGCGCGATCTCTTCCAGGTTGGTTTCCAGCGGACGGTCGGTGATCAACTCGATGTTATTGAGGCCCAGCAGACGCCGGTCGGCGCCATAAATGGCGCCGTAGCGCGGGCCATTCACGTTCACCACAGGCGGCCCTTCGGAGCCGAGTGTCTTCCACACGACACCGCCCCAACCGGCCTCAAAGGCCCGGCGGACATTGTATTCTTTGTCGGTCGGCGGCGCCGAGGCCAGCCAGAACGGGTTCGGGCTTTCAATGCCCAGAAAGTTTGTCTTCAAATCAGCCATTTATACGGCCTCCCTGATGTGCTTTCGCATCCTTTTTCAGTGTCACGCGCTCAACTGGGCGTGGATGTCCATGGCGGCGTCACGACCCTCGGCTACGGCGGTCACCGTCAGATCCTCGCCGCCGCTGGCGCAATCGCCGCCCGCCCAGACCCCGGGAACCGAGGTGCGGCCCGCCTCGTCGACCTTGATCTTGCGCCCCTCAAGTTCCAGCCCTTCCGGCGCGCCTTCCAGCGTCTGGCCGATGGCCTTGAACACCTGATCAGCAGCCAGGCGCACGGTCTCGCCCGTGCCTGTCACCGAACCGCCCGCGCTGGTGGTGTATTCCAGCTCGATCTCGACCGCCGCGCCATTGCCATGCACGGCAACCGGCATCACGTTGAACATCAGTCTGACCCCCTTGGAGGCGGCCAGATCCTGTTCGAAGCCGCTGGCCCCCATCTCGGCGCGAGAGCGGCGATAGGCGACGGTGACGTTCTCGGCGCCCAGCAGCTTTGACTGTACGGCGGCGTCGATCGCGGTCATGCCGCCGCCGATCACCACCACGTTGCGCCCAACCGGCAGTGCCGACAGGTCGCCCGCCTGGCGCAGCTCGGCGATGAAATCGACCGCATCGCGGACGCCCTCCTTGTCCTCGCCCGCCGCGCGCAGGGCGTTCACCCCGGCAAGGCCAATGGACAGGAATACCGCGTCATAGTCTGCGCGCAGCGCATCGAGCGTGAGGCCCTGCCCCAGGGCCGAGCCCTGCTCAACCGTGATGCCGCCGATTTGCAGCAGCCAGTCCACCTCTGCCCCGGCAAAGCCACCGGTCGCCTTGTAGGCCGCGATACCGAATTCGTTCAGCCCGCCGGCCTTGGGCCGCGCTTCGTGGATGATCACGTCATGGCCCAGCATCGCCAGACGATGCGCGCAGGCCAGACCCGCAGGCCCCGCCCCGACAACCGCCACGCGCGTGCCGGTGGAGGCCGCGCGGGTAAAGGGATGCACGCCGCGCGCCATCAGCGTGTCGGTGGCATAGCGTTGCAGCCGCCCGATCTCGACCGGCTTGCCCTCGGCCGCCTCACGCACGCAGGCTTCTTCGCACAGTGTCTCGGTGGGACAGACCCGGGCGCACATGCCGCCCAGGATATTCTGCTCCAGAATGGTGCGTGCCGCTGCCTCGGGGTGGCCGGTCTGGATCTGCCGGATGAACAGTGGAATGTCGATCTCGGTCGGACAGGCCGTCTGACACGGCGCGTCATAGCAGAAATAGCAACGATCCGCAGCCACCGCCGCCTCGTGCGGCGCATAGGCCGGATGCAGATCGTCGAAATTCGCGGCAAGTTCGTCGCTGGAAAGCCGCCCGGCGACAATGCCGGGAGCCATCTGGCCCTGTGCCATCGTTCTTCTCCCTGAAGATATGTTCGTTATTGAGGTCAGCTTGCCACATCCAGAAATTTTATCAACTGGTAAAATTTATCTTTCGGTCAAAAATGAAGAACCCGGACGAAATCGCCCGGGCCCACAAGGCTGGGTGCAAGAATTTTCGGCGAAAATTCTTGCCGCCTGCCGCAAGGATGTCAGACCATTCCGGCGAGATGACCGGATTTCACCCAGACACGCGTGCCTTCGGCGCCGACGATCAGTTCCAGCCGCGCGCCCGGTGGCAGGCGCAGCCAGTCCCAGCGCGAAAAGGAGTCCCCGCCCTCCTGAAACCCGCCCTCCAGCACGAAGACCTCGATCCCGCCGGGGAGATCGCGCGTCACCTTCGCACCCGCCGCCCAGCTTTCCAGCCGCACCTCTTCATGCGCATCCGAAAACAGGGTCTCGTCGCTCTTTCCGGTGATCGAACGGCGCACCTCTGTGCGGTCGGCTGGGTCGAACTGGTGCAGCTTGACCAGGATGGTCGCCCCAGGTTCGGTCGCGGGCGTATGGGACGAGGTCGGCGGGTTGCGCACATAAGAGCCAACCGGAAAATCGCCCAACTCATCCTGAAACACACCGTCCAAAACCAGGTATTCCTCGCCTCCGTCATGGGTATGGGCGGCAAAGGCGCTGCCCGGCGCGAAGCGGACAATGGTGGTGGCCCGTGCCACTTCGGCCCCGATCCGGTCCAGCATCTTGCGTTCGACACCGGGCGCGGGCGACGGGACCCAGTCTGTCTGGTCGAAATGCACCGCTGCGCGTTGGCTGAAGTCCGCATTGATCCGCATGGGTTATCTCCTGCTTGCTCTGTCGCCCTTCGATCTGGCGCGCTGCGAGGACCAAGAAAGCATGTTCACGCAGAGGTGATCAACCGCCCTGACCCTCGACCGCGGTCAAGACACTTGACAGGGGCTATTCCTTTAACCTTAAAATTTCATGCATGAAGGAAGTTCGTCAGCACCCATGGTTCGCAAAGCCGGTTCCCGCGCTGCTATCGCGATTTTCGATAGCGGCATTCGGACAAATTCCTTGTCTTGCAGCCCCGCCCCGCCCGACGCTGAAACAAGCCCGCGATGGCAAGCACCGGTAAGGAGGAACACGTGATGGCCCGGCTGAGCGCCTTCAATTTCCAGAAATGGATCGACGAACACAAGCATCTGCTGAAACCGCCCGTCGGCAACCAGCAGATCTGGGAGGATGCGGATCTGATGGTGACCGTGGTCGGCGGCCCCAACAAACGCACCGACTATCATGACGACCCGGTCGAGGAGTTCTTCTACCAGCTCAAGGGCGACATGGTGCTAAAACTTTATGACGGCGGCGAATTCTATGACGTTCCGATCCGCGAGGGCGACATTTTCCTGTTGCCGCCGCACGTGCGCCATTCGCCCCAGCGCCCGCAAGAAGGCTCGATTGGTCTCGTGATCGAACCCAAACGCCCCGAAGGCGCCCATGACGCCATCGAATGGTATTGTTTCGGCTGCGGCAGCCTGGTGCACCGGGCCGAGCTGTTGCTGGAAAGCATCGTGCGCGATCTGCCGCCGGTCTATCAGGCCTTTTATGCCGACGAACAGGCGCGCACCTGCCCCAATTGCGGCGAGGTTCATCCGGGCAAGGAACCACCAGAGGGTTGGGTGAAACTGTAAACCGCGTTTAGACTGGCAAAAAACAACGATTCCAACAGGGAGAGAACCACATGACAATCAGCTTCAAGGGACTGGCCCGGGGGGTTGCCTGTGCCGCGCTGGTACTGGCGGCGCTGCCGGCGGCGGCCAAGGAATTTCGCCTGGGCCTGATCACCCCGCCACCCCATACCTGGACCAAGGCCGCCGAGGCCTTTGGCGCCGAATTGTCCGAGAAATCGGGCGGTGCGCATTCGGTCTCGGTCTTCCCCGCCCGCCAGCTGGGCAACGAGGCGCAGATGCTGCAACAGTTGCAGACCGGGGCGCTGGACATGGCCTTCATGACCGTGGCCGAAGTGTCGAACCGGGTGCCCAACATGGGGGCGTTTTATGCGCCATATCTGGCCAAGGACATCAACCACGCCTCGGCCATCCTGCGCTCGGATACCGCGCGCGGCATGCTGGCGGTGCTGCCGCAAGAGGCGGGCGTGGTCGGTGTCGGCTATGGCAGCGCCGGGATGCGCCAGATCCTGAGCCGGGGCGCGGTGAATTCCGCGGCCGATCTGTCCGGGCTCAAGCTGCGGATCACGCCGTTCGATCCGATCCTCGATTTCTACAACGCGCTGGGGGCCGCACCCACGCCGATGCCGCTGCCGGCGGTCTATGACGCGCTGGCCAATGGCCAGGTGGATGCGATCGACATGGATGTCGAGCTGATCAACGTGTTGAAATATCATGAACATGCCGACACGCTCTTGATCTCGAACCACATGATGTTCCCGATGGTCGGGCTGATTTCGGCCCGCGTCTATGCCGGGCTGAGCGATGCGGACAAGGCGATGATCTCGGAACTGATGGCCAAGCATGTGGACAGCACATTGGACGTTTACATGGCCAAAGAGCCGGAATGGACCGATGCGCTGACCAAGGTGGGCAAGACCTTCAAGCGGGTCGATCAGGACTTCTTCGGCGATGCCATCGCGCAGTGGGAGACGATCTGGGCGGACAAGGCCCCATCCTTGCCCGAACTGCGCAAGACCGCTGCGGACCTGCAATAATCCCAGAAAACCCCGCGTCGGGCCGGCCCTGTGCCGGCCCGTTTCGCGACATTTGAAGGCAGGCATATGCTGTATCGGGCATCGCATCTCTGGGCCAGGGTCGAACTGGTCTGCGCCGCCGCGCTGGCGGCGTCGGTCACCGGGCTCATACTGCTCAACGTGGTGACCCGCGCTGCGGGCAACGCCATATATTGGGTGGATGAGGCGGCAATCTATGCCATGGTCTGGATGACCTTTCTGGCCGCATCCGCCGCGATCCATTTCCGCAGCGCCATCGCCGTTACCCTGGTGAACGAGATGCTGGACGGGCACGGCGCGCGCATGCTTGAGCGGGTGGTCGATCTGGTTCTTTTCGTCTTTGCCTGCCTGATGGTCTGGATTTGCCTGCGCTGGTTCATGCCGCTGGAACTGATGCGGGCGGGCTGGGACGTGAAGGCGTTTCAGGGCCAAACCTTCAACTTCATCTATGCCGAACCCACCAACACGCTGGGCCTGCCCAAGGTCTGGGTCTGGTTGGTGATGCCATTGTTTACCCTTGGGGCCCTGCTGCATTCGGCGGCCAATCTGTTTTATCCGGGCCGACACCCCGAGGCGGAGGCCGCGCAATGACCCCGATCCTTTTCCTTGTGCTGCTCTTTGCCTCGGTCCCCATCGCGCTGGTGCTGGCGCTGACCGCGCTCTGGTACATCTATGACAGCGGCAACCTGGTTCTGTATGACAGTTTCGCCCAGCAGATGTTTGCCGGGGTCGAAAACTACGGGCTGCTTGCCATTCCGCTGTTCATCCTGACCGGAGAGCTGATGAACGAAGGCGGCATGACCCAGCGCCTGGTGCGCGCCGCCCGTGTCTTTGTTGGCGGGTTTCGGGGCGGGCTGGCCTATATCAACCTGCTTGCCAACATGTTCATGGCTGCCATCATCGGTTCGGCCGCCAGCCAGATCGCGGTGATGAGCCGGGCCATGGTGCCCGCGATGAAGGAAGAGGGCTATGACCCCGGTTTCGCCGCCGCCACCACCGCCGCCGGCGGGCTGCTGGCACCGGTCATTCCGCCCTCGATGCTGTTCGTGATCTATGGCGTGCTGGCGCAATTGCCGATCGGGGATCTGTTCATCGCGGGCATCATTCCCGGCCTGATCATGGCGGGCTCGTTCTTTGTGGTGGTGGCGCTGATCGGGCTCAGCCAACAGTTTCCCAAGGGCGACTGGATGACCATGCCGCAGGCCTTGCGCGCCCTGCGCGACGCCCTGCCCGCCTTTCTGATCCCGCTGGCCATTGTCGGCGGCATCCTTTTCGGCATCGCCACCCCCACCGAAAGCGCCGCCGTCGCCTCGCTCATCGCCTTTGGCGTGGGCTGGCTGGTCTATCGCGAGATCCATATCCGCGATCTGGGCGCCATGTTCGCGCGCACCGCCACCAATTCCTCGCTGGTGATCTTCATGATCGCGGCGGCCAATGTGTTCGGCTGGGTGGTGATCTACGAGGAACTGCCGCAGAAGCTGGCGGCGTTTCTGTCCACCGTCACCTCGGACCCGTTCACCTTTCTACTGATCGTCAACCTGTGCCTGCTCTTTGTAGGCATGCTGATCGACGGCATCGCGGCACTGATCCTGATCACGCCGATCCTGCTGCCGATCGCGATGAACAGCTATGGCATCAGCCCCTATCAATTCGGGGTGGTGATCAGCCTGAACCTGGTGCTGGGCCTGCTGACGCCGCCGGTAGGCGTGGGTCTCTATATCGCCTCGGCCATGTCAGGGGTGCGCCCCTTTACCATCTTCACCGCGCTTTGGCCGTTCCTGCTGGCGGTGGCGGTGGTGCTGGTGATGCTGAGCTATTTCCCCATCCTGAGCACCGCGCTGATTTGACCACCCTCGATAGCGGCATGACCCGTCAGGGCATCAGCACCTGTGCACGCGCGAAACTGGCACTGTCGGCGCTCAGATCGTCATAGATCAGTTCGACATCAATTTGCGCCACCGAACCCGCAGGGAAACTGCGGAATGGCAGCCCATCGCTGTCGATGATCGCATTGGGCGCGGCGGTTTCGGCATGACAGGGCGGCAGGGGCCAGATCTCGGGCGCGGCCCCGTTGATCGAGACCGACATCTGCGCCAGCCCGCAGCGCCAGGACCACAGATGCGTGACATAGAGCAGGTCCTGCCCGTCATAGTCGCGCAGCGCCACCCAGTTGCCGCGCGTGGCATTCAGGATCGGCTTCACTTCGGTCGCGGTGGTGAACTTGCCGCTGGGCACCTGCGGCTCGGCCACCAGTTGGGGCGCGGGCGACAGAAAGGCCGGCGTCGCGGGGGCCTCGGCTGTTGGTTCGGGCTTCAGGAACGCAGGGGCCGCAGGCGCGTCGGCAGGGGCCGTAACAGCGGCGCTTTCGGTTGGCGTCGGCGCCTTGCCCTCATCCTGGGACGACTGCGCCGCGCCGGCGATGAGGAAAAGCAGAATATCGAGCATCTGGAACGGGCCTTTCAAAATCAGTTGGCGGGAAATCCGGGCTTTTGGCGCCCGGCCCCTGCCCCTATACTACGTCAAAACAGGGGCGCCGCATCACCAAATCCGGCGGCGGGCAGAGATGACAAAACAACAGGTCGCGAAAACGACGGAGCGCAGACCCTTTAACATCGTGGTGGTGGGTCAGAACAACCGCCTGCAATACGAGGCAGTGCTGTTCGCCGCCTCGCTACGCCATTCGTCACCCGATTTTGACGGCCGCCTGTTCGTCGCCCACCCGCAGCCCGGCCCGAAATGGGACGAGGACCCAAGCATCCAGAGCGACGAGTTGCGCGCCGCGCTCGACATGCTGGGGGCCGAGCTTTTGCCGTTTGACAACAAGGTTTTCGGCCAGACCTATCCGCATGGCAACAAGATCGAGGCGCTGCTGGCCCTGCCCGAGGGTGAACCTTTTGTCTTTTTCGACACCGATACGCTGATCACCGGCGACCTGATGTCGGTGCCCTTCGACTTCAGCCGCCCCACCGCCTCGCTCAAACGCGAGGGCACCTGGCCGCAGCCCACTCTCTATGGTCCCGGCTATACCGAGATCTGGCGGGCGCTTTACACCAGGTTTGGGCTGGATTTCGAAAGCTCGCTGGATTTCGATCAGCCAGACGAATACTGGCGGCGCTATCTCTATTTCAACGCCGGTTTCTTCTATTATGAATGCCCCCACAAGTTCGGGCACCGGTTCCTGACCTATGCCCGCTCGATCCGCGATACACCACTGACCGAACTGGTCTGCCAAAGCCTCAATCCTTGGCTCGACCAGGTGGCGCTACCGCTGGTAATCCATTCGTTTGGCGGCGGGCGCGACAGCCTGCCCGAGGGGCTGCTGGACGGAACCGTCAGCTGCCACTATCGCCTGTTCCCGCTGCTCTACGCGCGCGAGACCGATTGGGTGGTCGAGGTGCTGGAAGAGGTCTGCGCGCCCAACAAGATCAAGAAAGTGCTGAAGAATTACGAACCGCTCAAAAAAATGGTCTATCAGGGCAAGGGGGAAAAGATCCGCGAGATGTTCGACCGCGAGAACCTGCCGCACAAGGAACAGGCAATCCGCAACCGGATCAAATCCAAGGGGCTGTGGCTGCGTTGAAACGCGGCAGGGGTGCCAGACTGCGCGCCATCATGCGATATGGGGGAAGCCGTTTATGGTACCGCCTCCCTGGCTTGAACAGGGGACCTCTGGATCCACAATCCAGCGCTCTAACCAACTGAGCTAAGGCGGCACCGTGAGGGGCGATGTACCCAACCGGGTTGCGGATTGCAAGAGGGTCAGAGTGTAATTTTCCAGCTTTGTTCGACCAGGTCGACGCCAAAGGAATGGACCGGTTTGCTGTCGACTAACTGCCAACCGGTGGCCGCGTAAAGGGCACAGGCGGCGCGGTGGCTTTCATGGGTCCAAAGCTGCATTTGCACATAACCCTTGCTGCGTGCAAAGCCCATGCAAGTGTCGATCAGACGCCGGCCCAGGCCCCGCCCGCGCGCCTCGGGCACCAGCAGGAACAGGCGCAGCTTGGCGGTACTCTCGTCCAGCCGGACACAGAAGATGCTGCCCAGCCGCTGACCATCCGCCTCGGCGATCCAACCTTGTTCGCGATCGGGGTCGTGATTGGCGATGAAATCGTCGAGGATGCGCGCAACCAGCGGCCCGAAACTGTCATCGAACCCCTCGTCCTGCGCATAGAGCGTGCCATGCCGCTCGACCAACCAGGGGGCGTCTTCAGGGCGAAAGGGGCGCAGGGTGATCGTGTCCATGGGATATCAGACCCCGGAACCGGCTTGATTCTCAACCCGGCCCGGTCTAGTCCGGCAGCAGTTTTCCCGGAGGACGAGATGGGCATCAATACCGAACGCGATATCGAGGCGAATCTTCAGATCGGCCCGACCGATGCCGGGATGGTGCGGCTCTTTGTCGAGGCGCACGGAGTCGAGGTGCCGATGGATTTCGATCCCGAGGAGGCCGAGGAAATCGCGGATGAAATCCGCGCCGCCGCACAGGCCGCCCGCCTGATGTCCAAACGCTGAGGCGGCGCCGGAAAACGACACGTTTTCCGGGCCGTTTTCCGGTGCGGAAAACGGCGCTGGCCGCTCTCGACGCGCTTCATTCGAAAATCCCGTGGCCCTCGGGGTCGCGCAGCGCCTGCAGGCGCCGTGCCGCATGGGTGGCGAATTTCTGGATCAGCACCTTACGCCGGGCCGGGGCGAGCTTTTGCTCGGGCGCCATCCGCACGATCTCTGCATCATAGGCATCGGCAATCAGCAGCCCGCTTTCCGCAGGCAGCAATTCGGCCGGAAATTCCACATCCACCGCCCAGAAATAGCGGTCGCACCACTCCAGATAACCCTGCCATTTCGAATCCGCCTGGAAATCGGCGCGACTCGACTTGCATTCGACCACCCAGATCTCGCCCTTGGGGCCCAGCCCCATCACATCGACACGCAGCCCGCGGGCAGGCACGAATTCTTCGACCGAGACGAATCCATGCGCCCTGAGGTGTCGTGAGACGCCACGCGCCAGCCGCTGTCCGGGTTGAAAATCCAGTTTCATGGGATACATGGTGAACAATAGGTGAACAAAATACAAGCCCGTTCCCGTCATCTGCCCCCTTGCGGGCAGTAGCAGCGCGCCCTACCTATGGGGACGGCGGGTTCTGCCCTTCTCGTGACAGGTAGCATTCCGGTGGCCTTAAACATTTCCGAGGGGGCTGGCTCTGTTCAGGTCCTGGCCTGATTACCTGGCGCCCACCTGTATATACAGGTCCTCGGGAATCGAACCGCACGGTCGACACTTGGTGGTTCCCGCCGCACACCACCCGATGACCCGGGATCAGCCCCGCTGTGCGGGCGCTTCCTGCCGGACCGGAACCGGGCGCAGGTCAGACACCTTGCTGCCACCGCGCGGCGGCGCATCATCCTCGGCCAGGCTCATGATCTTCCAGGCGAATTGCACTCCGGCAAAGACGATCCCGTTCATGAACCACAACATGAACACGGCAAGTAGCGCCGCATCGGACCGAGTGATCAACCCACGGAGTCCGGCGATATCGAGCCACATGAGACCCGCGATGAACACCGCCGAGATCGCAAAACCAACCAGAACCTGGGTGACGTAGAGACGGATCAGGCGAGGCATGGTCTTACTCCTTGTTGTTTCTTCTCATCTTAGCGCAGAATGATCTGAAAGGCAGGGTATCCCAGCGGATCTGCGACAATATATGCCGGAGACGGAATGCGAAATCTAACCGAGTTTGCGCTCGATCTGTTGGAAAGCCTCTCACACATCTTCGACGACGACGCCCGCTGGGAGCACACGGTTGCCCGTCTGAACGCCTTTGGTTTCAAGGCGCTCAACATGGGGCAGTTCACTCCAAAAACCGGGATCCTGCACTGGGCGCACAGTTCGATGGCGCCGGACTGGCTGAAAACCTATGCCGAGGGCGGCTATTCGGATGCCGATCTGGTACTGGCCCAGACCGTCCAGGGACCGGAAAGCCTCTATATCGATTCGGGCCGCCGCTTGCAGGAGAGCAACTCGACCACCGCCACGGCGCTTTATTCGGGGTTGGTCGAACATGGGTACCGACATGTCTTTAGCCTGGTGGTGCCCTGCCCCGGCAATCTGGCCATGCTTGTGGCGCTGTTTACCGATCACCCCGAAGCCGGGGCCTGGATGACCGAACAGGCCACGGGAATGCGTATCCTGGCCACCGTGATCGGCACCAATCTGGGTCCAGGAACCGACCGGGGCTTGCGCCCCGGACAGGACCTGACCCCGATTCTGGGCACGACCGCGCCCCTGTCGCGCCGTGAAAGCGAGGTGCTGCATTTGCTGGCCGACGGCCTGCGCAACGAACAGATCGCCGACGCGATGAAGATCAGCGAGATCACCGTGCGCATGCACCTGAAATCGGCCCGCGACAAGCTGCGCGCACCCACGCGCGAGGCGGCGCTGGTTCGTGCGGTGCAGATGGGACTGCTGACCAATCCCCCCTATCGGAACAGATAGGTATCCACCGCCGGGTCCGTAAGCTAGCGTTCACGGGCCGGGTATCAGTCGTGAGTGGTGGCCCCGGTGAATTTTATCCAAATATTTCAATATGCGGCGGCGGTGTAGTCCCTTGGACAACCCGCCGCCGGTTTGCCTGCTCTTCGCGCCGCCAACACAAGGCGACAAGGCGCTTCAGAACGCCTCGGGACGCGCCTCGCGCGCCATGTGATCCAGCACCGCGTTCACGAAACTGGTCTCACGCCCCTCGGGAAAAAACGCGCGCGCGATATCGACGAATTCGGTGATCACCACCTTGGGCGGTGTGTCGTTCTGGCTCAACTCGGCCCCCGCGGCGCGAAACAATGCACGCAGCGTCGGGTCGATCCGCGCGATCGGCCATTTCGCCACCAGCGCGCGGTCGGTCATCTGATCGATAAGCGCCTGATTGTTGACAGCTTCGCCCACCAGCGCGCGAAACAGCTTCGTATCCCCTTCGGCCAGTTCGTCACCCTCGTAGACGGCGCCGAAACGGTGGTCGAGAAACTCGGACACGACGGATTCGACCGTCTGGCCCGAATGCTCCATCTGGAACAGCGCCTGCACGGCATAAAGCCGCGCGGCGGATTTCATCTGGCGTTTCCGGTTGACCGGTTTGGGGGTGTCGCTCTGGCTCATGCGGTGCGGGATCCGTTCTTGTCCTCGGCGAGAAGAATGTCCTCCGCCTTGGGGCGGAAACCCACATCCTTTCTCGAAGCGCCCCACTTACGTCCGAGCGCGATCAGATGCAAGGCCGCAGCAGCCGCGCCGCCACCCTTGTTCATCGCCGCCGGATCGGCACGCACCTCGGCCTGGGGGCGGTTCTCGACCGTGAGGATGCCGTTGCCGATGCACAGGCCCTGAAGCCCCATCAGCTGGATCGCGCGGCTGCTGTCGTTGCAGACGGTGTCGTAATGGGTGGTCTCGCCCCGGATCACGCAGCCAAGCGCCACGTAGCCGTCGAAATTGCTCTGCCGGTCGGCCATGGCGATGGCGGTGGGCACCTCAAGCGCGCCGGGCACCTCGACCAGCTCCCAGCTGCCGCCCACCGCCTCGATCTCGGCCTTGGCGCCGGCGACCAGATTGTCGGCGATGTCCTTGTAATAGGGCGCCACCACGATCAGCAGTTTCACCGGCTTGTCGAATTCGGGGCGCGGCAGGGTGTAATGGGTCTCGTGTCCGGCCATGTCAGGCGTCCTTCAGAATGGGGCGGGTGCCGACGATGGTCAGGCCATAGGCGTCGAGCCCGAGATACTTGGTTTGCGGCGAGTCGGTAAGCAGAACCAACTCGTGCAGGCCCATCTTGGACAGGATCTGGGCGCCCAGACCGGTCTGCTTGATGGTGCGCACGCCGTCCTCGTCGCTGGCATAAAGCGCGTTGCGCGGCTGGCGGAACAGGCAGACGACGCCGCGCCCTTCGGCGGCGATCTTCTCCATCGCGCGGGGCAGTTCCTGCGTCGGCTTGGGGCCGAGGCCCAGCACATCGGACGCCTCGTGCAGCGCATGGGTGCGGGTCAGCACCGGTTCGGGGGTCGAGATGTCGCCCTTGACCAGCACCACATGTTCGATGCCGTGGGTCTGGTCGGTAAAGATGCGCATCTCCCACGCGCCACCATATTCCGAGGTGACGGTGCTGCGGGATGTTTCGTCCACCAGATTGTCGTTGCGGGCACGATAGGAGATCAGGTCGCTGATGGTGCCGATCTTCATTCCGTGCCGCTCGGCGAAATCGACCAGGTCCGGCAGGCGGGCCATGGTGCCGTCTTCCTTCATGATCTCGCAGATCACGCCCGAAGGGTTCAGCCCGGCCAGACGCGAGATATCCACCGCCGCCTCGGTATGACCGGCGCGCACCAGCACCCCGCCCCGCTTGGCCCTGAGCGGGAAGATATGGCCGGGTGTGGCCAGGCTTGCCATGGTGTTCTGTTCGTTGATCGCGGTGGCGACCGTCAGCGCCCGATCGGCGGCGGAAATGCCGGTCGAAACCCCCTCGCGCGCCTCGATCGAGACGGTAAAGGCGGTCTCGTGCCGCGAAGAGTTGTTGACCGCCATCATCGGCAGGCCCAGACGGTCGATCCGGTCAGCGGTCATCGGCAGGCAGATCAGCCCGCGCCCATGGGTCGCCATGAAATTGATCGCGGCGGCATCGGCAAACTCGGCGGCGATGCACAGATCACCCTCGTTCTCGCGGTCCTCGTGATCGACCAGGATATACATCCGACCGTTGCGCGCCTCGTCGATGATCTCTTCGATCGGGCTGATCGCGTCGCGCAGGCGGGCCTCGACGGGTCCGGGCGTCTCAAAGCTCATGGGGCGGCCTTTCAGCTGTCTTGTCTGCCAGCGCAGATAGACCACCACGCGCGCGAATGCCAGTGCACAAACGGCAGGCAAGGTGCGGGACGCGGCGTTCAGGCCTGGCTGCGGGGGGTGGATTGGGGGCGCTGCCCCCGTCGCCTGTGGCGCCTCCCCCGGAGTATTTTTGGCGAAATGAAGGGGAGAAGGTCGGCGCTAACCCAGCTGATGGGCGAAATACTCGGCCGAGGGCAGGTATCCGGCCGCGCGCCCGGCTGCGGCCCAGTCAGCCTCGAGAGGGGCGTCGCCGATGACCAGCACGCCCGCGGCGGGCAGGCGCTGACTGTGGATCAGTCCCTGCACCCGTTCGCGCACCTGCGCCCAGCTATCGGAAAGATGCGGCGCGCGGTCGGCGGCGGCCAGTACGTGGTTGACCGCTAGCACCGCCTGTGGCGTGGCGGGCGGATGCACCAGGGTCAGGCGCGTGGCGCTTTTCACCTGTTCGATCTGGCGCGCTTCGGGCGCGGCAATCTCGCCGCCCGAGCCAAAGATACGCAGCGCGTTCGACGAGAACAGTAGGCCCAGGATATCCTGTCCGGAATGTTGCCGTACCTTTGCGTAGGTGCGGTAGGTCATACCCAGTTCAGCGGCGCGGTGCATGCGCATCCGCAAAACCAGCATCGGGATCGCCTCGGGCATCAGCGCCTTTTGCGCCTGCCGCCAGGCATGGGTGCGCCATAGGCGCCCGCTCTCTATCGAGGGTCCGCGGTTATGCCCGATCCCGGCCATCGCTCAGAGCGCCTCGGCCAGCCGCGCGACGTAGCGCGCCAGCATGTCGATTTCCAGGTTGACCCGATCCCCCACCGCAACACCGCCCCAAGTGGTGGCCTCTTTGGTATGGGGGATGAAGTTGATGCCGAATTCGGCCCCCTCGACCGCATTCACGGTCAGCGAGGTGCCGTTCAAAGCCACAGACCCCTTGGGCGCGATGAAACGAGCCAATTCAGCGGGTGCGCGCAGGGTGACGCGGGTGCTGTCGCCCTCGTCGGCGATGGCCACCACCTCGGCCACCCCGTCCACATGGCCCGACACGATATGGCCGCCCAGCTCGTCGCCGACCTTGAGCGCGCGTTCGAGGTTCAGCCGCTTGCCAACCGTCCAACCGCCCAGATTGGTCTTGGACACGGTCTCGGCGCTGATCTCGACATCGTACCAGTCCTCTCCCAGCGCGATCACGGTCAGGCAGACCCCGTCGCTGGCGATCGAGGCGCCGATGTCGATGCCCCCGGTATCGTATCCGGTGCGGATGCGCGCACGCAGATCTCCGCGCTGTTCCAGCTCGACCACGGTGCCGATATCGGTGACGATGCCCGTAAACATGGTTCTTACCCTTGCTATGCCATTCCTGAACCGGGGTAGCGCCCCGCCGGGCGCACGGCAAGCCCCCGCTTGCGCCGCTGCCCCGCCCGGGTCATAGTTTCGCCCGATTGGCCGGTCAGGATGGTGGCCATGCCCAAGATCCGGGCGGCGTTAACCATGAAAGGCGCAGGTATGCCCCAACCGACCCAGACCAGGCGGGTCTTTCTGTTCCTTCAGGGGCCGCATGGGCCCTTCTTCCACGCGCTTGGCCGCATGCTGCGCGCGGCGGGAGCCGAAGTCTGGCGCGTGGGGTTCAACGCGGGCGACCGTGCGTTCTGGTTCCATCCGCCAAGCTTCATTCCCTACAAGGGCGCGCATGAGGACTGGCCGCAAGCGTTCGAGGAGTTGCTGGAGCGCAAGGGCGTCACCGATATTGTCCTCTACGGCGATACCAGGCCCATCCATGCCAACGCGGTCACGGCGGCCCGGGCGCGCGGTCTGGGCATACATGTGTTCGAGGAAGGCTATCTGCGGCCCTATTGGGTCACCTATGAGCGCGAGGGCTCGAACGGCAATTCACGCCTGATGCAAATGACGCTGGAGGACATGCGGGCGGCGTTGGCGCTGTCGGATCTGGAAACGCCGCTGCCGCCTTCGCATTGGGGCGACATGCGCCAGCATATCTTCTATGGCGCGCTCTATCACTGGTTCGTCATGTTCACCAATCAAGGCTATCGCCGGTTCAAGCCGCATCGCGACCTGCCGGTAACAAAAGAATTTCAGCTTTACCTGCAAAGGCTGCTGCTGATGCCTGTGCTGGCGGTCGAGCGGATGCTGGCCACCGCGCGGATCCGCAATGGCGGTTTCCCCTATCACCTGGCCCTGTTGCAGCTGGAACACGACAGCTCGTTCCAGCAACACTCGCCCTTTTCCACGATGACCGATTTTCTGGAAGAGATCTTTGACGGCTTTGCCCGCGGCGCCCCCCGGCACCACCATCTTGTCGTCAAGGCGCATCCGCTGGAGAACGGTCGGGTGCCGCTCAGGCGCGAGGTGCGGCGACTGGCCCGCCAGCATGGGCTGGCCGGTCGGGTCCACTACGTGCGTGGCGGCAAGCTGGCTCAGCTCTTGAACGATGCGCGCAGCGCGGTCACGGTGAACTCCACCGCCGGCCAGCAGGTGTTGTGGCGCGGTATCCCACTCAAGGTGTTCGGCCGCGCGGTGTATGACAAACCCGAATTCGTCTCGACCCAGCCCGCAACCGAGTTCTTTGCCGCCGCCAACCGGCCCGACGCCCGCGCCTACAAGGAGTATCGCCGCTATCTGCTGGAAACCAGCCAGTTGCCGGGCGGCTTCTATTCGCGCAAGGGTCGGCGCCAGTTGCTGCGACAGGTCGTCGACATGATGCTGTCACCGGAAGATCCCTATGACGCGTTGAAATCAGGCAAAGCGGCACCTCGGCAACAGTTGCGTCTGGTGAACTGAAACCAGATGCAGCCGGGACTGGATTTTTCATCCGGATTCCGATAGTTTGACAAAAAAACTGAGGCAGAAACATATAAGGTCGAGGAGACCGAGCAGTGAAACTGATCCCCGTCCGCTGGGCGAAGCCCGTTCTTGTGCTGGCTGCGATGTCTGTCGCGGCCTCATGTTCGTTGCCGAAAGTCGGCCCCAACAAGCGGGAAATCTTCGCCGGATCCGTTCAGAAGGAGGGCGACGCCTTTATCGTCGCCGTCAATGACCGCGTCACCCGTGCCACCGCCGTCGTGCCGGCGCTGGGCTTTTCGGATTCGTTCAAAAATGCATCCCCCCTCACCTCGGACACGATCAGGCCCGGTGACGTGCTGGGCCTGACCGTCTGGGAAAACGTCGATGACGGGCTGCTGGCCAACGAGGCCACCAATGCCACCATCCTTGACGAAGTGCAGGTGGACAGCGCCGGTTTCATCTTTGTGCCCTATGCCGGGCGTCTGCGTGCCTCGGGCAATACGCCCGACCAGCTGCGCGAGATCATAACCTCCAAGCTCGAAGAGCAGACCCCCGATCCGCAGGTGCAGGTGCGCCGCCTGGCCGGTGACGGCTCGACCGTGTCGCTGACCGGCGCGGTGGGCGGTCAGGGCATCTATCCGATCGAACGCCCCACCCGCACCCTATCGACCATGCTGGCCCAGGCTGGCGGCGTGACCATCCAGCCCGATATCGCCGAGGTGACCGTGATCCGCGGCAACCAGCAGGGCAAGGTCTGGTATCAGGATCTGTTCAATCATCCCGAGCTGGACATCGCCCTGCGTGGCGGCGACCGCATCCTGGTCGAAGAGGATACCCGCTCGTTCACCGCGTTGGGAGCCACCAACACCCAGGCGCGCGTGCCGTTCGAAACACAGGACCTGTCGGCGCTTGAGGCGATCGCCCAGGTCGGCGGCCTGATCTCGGCGGCCTCGGATCCGACCGGCGTCTTTGTCTTCCGCAACGAACCGGCCGAGATCGCCGGCCAGGTGCTGGGCCGTGACGACCTGCAAGGCGCGCAGCGCATGGTCTATGTGTTGAACCTGACCGAGCCGAATGGCCTGTTCACCGCCCGTGATTTCGTGATCCGGGACGAGGATACGCTCTATGTCACCGAGGCGCCTTATGCCCAGTGGACCAAGACCATCTCGCTCATCTCCGGCGGCCTGACCCCGCTGGCCAACCTGCAGACGATCGCTGGCGGCTGACGCATGTCGCCCAGTGGCAAGAACCGGGCAGCCGGGGGCGAGCGCTCTCGGCTGTTCGTTTATAACGGCGGCTTTCTGACCCAGCGCCGCCTGCGCCGGATCCTGTCGCTGGCCGGATACGACATCCGGCTCGGCCTGCCGGGTGACGGCGACCCGGTTGGCATCTGGGGCAAAAGCCCGACCGCCCATCGCGGGCTTGCCGTGGCCGCACGCCGCTCGGCCCCTCTGCTCCGGGTCGAGGACGCCTTTCTGCGCTCGCTCTTTCCCGGCCGCGCGGGTGAGCCACCCCTGGGCTTGCTGCTCGACCGGGCGGGCGTGCATTTCGACCCCACAACGCCCAGCGATCTGGAACAGATTCTGGCAACCCACCCACTAGACGATACCGCGCTGCTCAACCGGGCACGTGACGCCATGGTGCGCATCCGCGAAAGCCACCTGAGCAAGTATTCCGCCACCGATCCGGACATGACACCGCCCGAACCGGGCTATGTGCTGGTGGTCGACCAGACCCGAGGCGACGCCTCGGTCACCGCCAGCAAGGGCACCGATGCGCTGTTTCGCGAGATGCTGGTCTTTGCGCAAGAGGAACATCCCGGTGCAAGGGTGCTGATCAAGACCCACCCCGAAACCGCCGCCGGATTCCGCCCCGGTTATTACGGTGACAGCGATGCCACTGCGCGGGTCAGCCTTTTTGATGCGCCCGTCAGCCCCTGGGCGCTGCTCGAAGGCGCGGTGGGAGTCTATACGCTGTCTTCGCAACTGGGGTTCGAGGCGATCCTGGCCGGGCACAAACCCCGCGTCTTTGGCCAACCCTTTTACGCGGGCTGGGGGCTGACGCTGGACGAACACCCGGTGCCCCGCCGCGAGCGCCGCCTGACCCGGGCGCAGCTCTTTGCCGCCGCGATGATCCTCTATCCCACCTGGTACGATCCGTTTCGCGACCGGCTGTGCGAGCTTGAAACCGTGCTCGACACGCTCGAGGCGCAGACCCGTGCCTGGCGGCAGGACCGCGCCGGCTGGACCGCTGGCGGGATGCGACTGTGGAAGCGCAAGCCGTTGAAACAAATGTTCGGGCAATACGGCAAGGTCAGTTTCACCGACAGCCCTACCCCAAGCGACCCCCGCCCGCATATGGTCTGGGCCGCCCGCGCCTCCGGTGTCAACGAGATCACTCGGGTCGAGGACGGGTTCCTGCGCTCTCGCGGGCTGGGCGCAGAGCTGGTCCCCCCCCTGTCACTGATCACGGATGAAAGCGGCATCTACTACAATCCGACCCGGCCCAGCGATCTGGAAACGCTGATCGCCCGCCGCGCGACCCTGCGCAACGATCAACGTCAAAGGGCCGAGACGCTGGTCCGCACGCTGACCACGGCGCGCATCAGCAAATACAATCTCGGCGGCACCCTGCCTGATCTGCCCCCCGGCCACCGCATCCTGGTGCCCGGCCAGGTCGAGGACGATGCCTCGATCCTGACCGGCACCGGCGAGATACGCAGCAATCTCGAGTTGTTGCGGGCCACCCGCGCCGCCAATCCCCAGGCGGTGATCGTCTACAAGCCACACCCGGATGTCGAGGCGGGGCTGCGTGTCGGCGGCATCGAGCCCGGAGAGCTGGCCGACGTGGTCGCAACCAAAGCCGACCCGATGCAGCTTCTGGATCAGGTGAACGAGGTCTGGACCCTGACCTCGCTCTTGGGGTTCGAGGCGCTTCTGCGCGGCCTGCCGGTGACCACTCTGGGGGCGCCGTTCTACGCCGGCTGGGGACTCACGCGCGACCTGGGTCCAGTGCCGGCCCGGCGTCAGGCCCGGCCAGACCTGGCCGGTCTCGTCCATGCCGCGCTGATCGACTATCCGCGCTACTGGGATCCGCGTACTGGCCAGCCTTGCCCGGTCGAGGTCGCCGCCCAACGCCTCGCCTCGGGCGCCATCCCCCATCCCGGCGCCGCCAACCGGCTGCTGTCAAAGCTGCAAGGTCTGCTGGCCACCCATGCCCATCTGTGGCGTTGAGATCCGCATCACCTGCGCCCGTGACAAATTCGGAGATGAGTATTTACAACCAGAAAGAAGCAGCAGTCCCTTCACTTTGCTCCAAATACTCCCGCCGGAGGCATCCGCCCTTGCAAGAACACTCTTCTCCCGGAAACCGGCGATGCCAAGCCTCAAAGCCCAAGATAAAGCGCGCCGAAGGCGCTCAATGGGATCAAGGCAGGGTTATGGGCGCTGCCAGCGGTGCAGGATGTCGGCGCCGATGGCGCGAGCCTCAATCAGGTTGAACCGCGCCGCCTCTGACAGCTGCTCCAACCCCAGCACGCCCACGGCGGGCAATCCCTCGGCCCCGATCGCGAGACCTGCGGTAAAGCCCACCAGTTCATCGACCAGATCGGCCGCCAAAAGCGAGGCGGCAAGCGACGCGCCGCCTTCGCAGAACACACGCGTGAGCCCTTGCCTTCCCAGTTGCCGCATCAGGTCGGTCGCGCTGATCTGACCAGCCTCGACCGCACAGGGGATCAGCCGTGCGCCGGTACCTTCCCAGGCGCGGGCGCGGTCGCCATCCACGCCGGGCCCATGGCAAAGCCAGACCGGCACCTGCCGCGCGGTCCGGGCCAGCTGGCTCATCAGTGGCAGGTCGAGATAGCGCGACACCACCACCCGCACCGGCTGTTGTGCCACGCCCATGTCACGCACCGTCAGCGAGGGGTCATCTGATCGCGCTGTCCCCGCCCCCACCAGCACCGCATCGTGACGCGCGCGCATGGCATGCACCGCGCGCCGCGCCTCGGGGCCTGTGATCCATTGGCTTTCGCCCGAGGCGGTGGCAATACGACCGTCAAAACTACTTGCCAATTTCAGGGTGACCCAGGGCCGGCCGAGCTCGGTATTCAGGAAGAAGCCCGCAAGATCGCGCGCCGCCTCGGCTTCACCGATGCCGACCGACACTTCGATCCCGGCCTCGCGCAGCATTTCAAACCCGTTCCCCGCCACGCGCGGATCGCTGTCCTCGATGGCCGCGACCACCCGTGCCACACCGGCACCGATCAGTGCCTCGGCGCAGGGCGGCGTCTTGCCGTGATGGGCGCAGGGTTCCAGCGTGACATAGGCGGTGGCGCCGCGCGCCGCGGCGCCCGCCTGGGCCAGTGCCACCACCTCGGCATGGGGCCGCCCGCCCGGCTGGGTCCAGCCCCGCCCGACGATGCGACCCTCGTTGACGATGACGCAGCCCACCGCCGGGTTGGGCCAGCAGACACCCTGCCCACGCCGGCCCAGCGATAGGGCCAGCGCCATGTATCGCGCGTCAGACATGCTCACTCTTCGGTTGGCGGGCTTGGCGGGCGCAGTTCATGAACGAAGTCCTCGAAATCGTCTGCCGCCTGGAAGTTCTTGTAAACGCTGGCAAAGCGCACATAGGCAACGGTGTCGATCCGGGCCAGAGCTTCCATCACGATCTCGCCGATCTTCTTCGACGGAATATCGGTCTCGCCCATGCTTTCCAGCCGCCGCACGATGCCGGAAATCATCTGGTCGATCCGCTCGGGGTCGATGGGGCGTTTCTGCATCGAGATGCGGATCGAGCGTTCCAGCTTGTCGCGGTCGAAATCCTCGCGTTTGCCGCTGGACTTGATCACCACGAGATCGCGCAGCTGCACCCGTTCATATGTCGTGAACCGGCCGCCACACGCGGGGCAGAACCGGCGTCGGCGGATCGAGACATGATCCTCTGCCGGGCGTGAATCCTTGACCTGAGTGTCGATATTTCCGCAAAACGGGCAGCGCATCCGCCGTCTCCTCGTCCGTTAATCCGCCTCTTTTGTGAACGCTTCGGCTCACTTATCCACAACTATAGGACCAACGCTAGGATTTGGGTAGAGGAGATTTGCAGCCCCAACATAATGGGCGGCAAGCGTCAGGCGAAATGGGCGGCGATCCGTCGATCATGGGGCGCAAGGCGGTGTTCGACCAGGTAGATGCCCTGCCATGTGCCCAGCAGCATCGCCCCCGCCCGCACCGGAATGCCCAGGGACACCGGCATCAGCGCTGCCTTGATATGGGCGGGCATGTCGTCGGGGCCTTCGTAAGTATGGCGCAGATAGGCCATCGAGGGGTGGTCGGCGGGCGGCACGAGACGGTCGAAAAAGGCGGTCAGATCGGTCTGCACCTCGGGATCGGCGTTTTCCTGGATCAGCAACGAACACGAGGTATGCCGCACCATCAGAGTCAACAGCCCGTCCCCCTGCCCCGTGAGCCAGCGGCTCACCTCGCCGGTAAACTCGTAGAGGCCCACGCCCCGGGTCGAGATCGAAAACTCGGTCAGCACGGCACCCGCGCCCTTGGCCTCAGGGCCGCACCGGGCCAAACTCGCAATAGCTGTTGCCCTGATTGACGGTCATGTTGTCCCCGACCTTCAACCCGGTGCGGATGGTGGTCAGCTCGTTTTCCAGCGGCGTCACGCCCACCGCCTCGGGCGTCATCGAGAATTGCACCGCCGTCTTGCGCCCGGTGGTCACGCTGGGCCCGCGCCCGCGCACCAGATAGATGCGGTCATTCCAGCCCGCACCCAGCTCGCGCCGGGCATATTCCGAGGCCGCGCACCAGAAATCGCCGACCCGCTGCTTGCCGCGCGGAACAACCTCGAACACCGCGTCATTGACCGGCAGAACCCGGTGTCCCATCCGCGTGGTCAAGGCCTGGGCTTGAGCGCCGGTCACCAGAAGTGCGGTCACCGTGAGAATCTTTGTCAGTCCGGTCATGGTCTCGATCCGTTTTGCTTATATGCTCTATCTAAGGTGCATCTGTGGACAGAGACAGGGGAGAGCACGCAGAAATTACCCGATCGCATGGATTTGCCGCAGGAAATTGAGACAAGAACGGCGCCTCTGGCCTCTCTGATGAAACAGGGGCGCTGCCCCTCTGGAGCCCTTGGCCCCATTCACCCCGGGATATTTTGGGCAAGAGGAAGCGGAATGCATGCTCTGTCGCAAAAGAGGGGCACGTCCGACCAAGCGTTGCGACAGAGGCAACTGCACAGGATTGTCAGACGGCATTGCGCTCTGTTCATGTTGTGCAAGCCGCGTCCCAAAAGAAAACGCCCCCTTGCGGGGGCGCCTTGATCACTGATCCAGGAAGCTGCGCAGTTTGCGCGAGCGGCTTGGATGTTTCAGTTTCCGTAGCGCCTTGGCCTCGATCTGGCGGATACGCTCGCGGGTGACGCTGAACTGCTGGCCCACCTCTTCCAGCGTGTGGTCGGTGTTCATGCCGATGCCAAAGCGCATGCGCAAAACCCGTTCCTCGCGCGGGGTGAGCGAGGCCAGCACGCGGGTCGTGGTTTCCTTGAGGTTTTCCTGAATGGCGCTGTCCAACGGCAGAACGGCATTCTTGTCCTCGATGAAATCGCCCAACTGGCTGTCTTCCTCATCCCCGATCGGGGTTTCGAGGCTGATCGGCTCCTTGGCGATCTTCATCACCTTGCGGACCTTTTCCAGCGGCATCTGCAGCTTTTCGGCCAGTTCCTCGGGCGTGGGTTCGCGGCCGATCTCGTGCAGCATCTGGCGCCCAGTGCGCACCAGCTTGTTGATCGTTTCAATCATGTGCACCGGGATACGGATGGTGCGGGCCTGATCGGCGATGGAGCGGGTGATCGCCTGACGGATCCACCAGGTCGCGTAGGTCGAGAACTTGTAGCCCCGACGATACTCGAACTTGTCCACCGCCTTCATCAGGCCGATGTTGCCTTCCTGAATGAGGTCGAGGAATTGCAGGCCGCGGTTGGTGTATTTCTTGGCGATGGAGATCACCAGGCGCAGGTTGGCCTCGACCATTTCCTTTTTCGCCTGACGGGCCTCTTTCTCGCCCTTCTGCACCTGTTGCACGATGCGGCGGAATTCCGAGATATCCAGACCCACATACTGGCCGACCTGGGCCATGTCGGCGCGCAGCTCTTCGACCTTGTCGCTTGATCGTTCGATGAACATCTGCCAACCGCGACCGGGCTTTTCACCCATCTCGGCCAGCCAGTTCGGGTCCAGTTCGCGCCCGCGATATGCGTCGATGAATTCGCGGCGGTTGATACGGGCCTGGTCGGCGAG
Organism: Ruegeria sp. YKSF070; assembly: GCF_059612725.1. NCBI lineage: Bacteria > Pseudomonadati > Pseudomonadota > Alphaproteobacteria > Rhodobacterales > Roseobacteraceae > Ruegeria > Ruegeria sp. YKSF070. The sequence continues at coordinate 100,580 of NZ_JBXWRD010000007.1, forward strand.
CTTGACCATCGAACTGTCGATGGACATGACCCGCTTGTTGATACCGTAAAGCTGGTCGATCAGCGCCTCGATACGGTTGTTGTGCAGGTGAAGTTCGTTCACCAGCAGCACGATTTCCGAGCGCAGCGATTGATAGGTCGCCTCGTCGTTGTCACTGAACGAACCATCCTCGTTCAATGTGGCCGAGATACGGCTGTCCTGCATCTCGCTCAGCTGCGCATAGTCGGACGAGATCCGCTCGAGCGTGATCAGCACCTTGTCCTTGAGCGCGGCCTCCATCGCGGCCAGCGACATGTTGGCCTGATCGTCCTCGTCATCGTCGTCTTCGGTGGCAATCGGGTTGCCGTCGGCGTCGTATTCCGGCGTTTCCTCGCGCTGCGGCTTGGCGGTCTGCACGGCGCTGGTGGACACCACCGGCTCTTCGTCCTCGTCATCCAGCTGGTTGCCGAACGTGGCCTCCAGGTCGATGACGTCGCGCAGCAGGATGTCTTCGGAAAGAAGTTCGTCATGCCAGATCGTGATCGCCTGAAAGGTCAGCGGGCTTTCGCACAGCCCGGCGATCATCGTGTTCCGACCCGCCTCGATCCGCTTGGCGATGGCGATTTCGCCCTCGCGGCTGAGCAGTTCGACCGACCCCATTTCGCGCAGATACATGCGCACCGGGTCGTCGGTACGGTCGAGCTTCTCGGTCTGGGCGCCCGCGAGCGCAACCTCGCGATTGCTTTCGGTGGTGACCAGATCGGTCGAGCCCTTCTGCTCTTCCTCCTCGACCTCCTCGTCCTCGATGATGTTGATGCCCATCTCGGAGAGCATCGACATCACGTCTTCGATCTGTTCGGAACTCACCTGATCCGGCGGCAGCACCTGGTTGAGCTGATCGTAGGTGATGTAGCCCTTTTCCCGGGCCTCGGCGATCATCTTCTTGACTTGTGCCTGACTCATGTCGAGCGAGACTTCGTCTTCCTGGTCTTCGGGCTTCTGGTCTTCGGCGGTGTCCTTGGCGGCCATTCAGTGCTCCTGCAGGGATGGGCGATTCGTGTAAGCCGAATCATTAGTGCTCAGAATTGATTCGGCCACCCGTTTACCGGTTTTATTTTGCCTTTTCCTTAGGAAAACGCCCTAGCGGCGTTTCCGGCGAAAATCGATTCCCGCCATGATCGCGTCAAAGGCCTCGCGTTCGTCGCGCTTGATTCGCGCGCCATTGTCGGCCACGTCGAACAGCGCCTTGTCCTCGTTCTGGCTGCGCGCAGCGCGCTGTTTCTCTTCGGCGGCCTGTGCAACGCGCCAAGTCAGCGACTCGTCGGCATCCTCGGCGATGTCCTCTCGGGCCTCCTCGATCTCGGCGTCATACCCCCTCAGCGCCTGGAGTTTTGCGAGTTCCTCCGCCAGCGTCATTTCCGCCAGCTCAACATCGCCCGGTCTGCGCACACAGGGGATAATCTGGACATGGCGCAGCGCGTAGAGGTTTTCAAGGGCCTCGGGGCCGAGATTGTCGTCAATCCTGTCACGCAGCCCCTGCGGGTCGTCAATCCCGATGCGCAACGCCAGATCGCGCAGCATCGCCAGGTCGGCATCGCGGCAGTCGAGCCGTTCCAGCGCGTGTTCGAACCGCACGATCACCTCAGGTGTGGCAATGGCGGCTGCCAGGATCACCGTCTCGCGCAGCCGGATCTGCGCCGCGTCGTCGGAGCTGGCCAAGAGCGAGGCCCGCGTGCCAGGCGTGGCCGCAACCGGCGCCGCCTTCCATGTACCGCGCGGCTGCCAGGGCTGTTTCGGGCCGCGCTGTGGCCGGAACAGCTGCCAGCGCAGGTCCTTGATCTCCTGCCCGTAATGGGCGCGGATCGAGGGGTCGCGGATCAGCTTGATCTTGTCGCGCAGCGCCTTGTCCAGCGCCGCCTTGCGCTCGGGGCTGTCGAACACGCGGCCTTCGGTCTCGCGCTGCCACAAGAGCTGCACCATGGGTCGGGCCTGATCCAGCACGCTTTGCATGGCTGCGGCTCCTTCGGCGCGGATCAGGTCGTCGGGGTCCTTGCCCTCGGGCATTATTGCAAAACGGACCGACTTCCCCGCTTCCAGCAGCGGCAGCGCCAGATCGACCACCCTTAGCGCCGCACGTAGCCCGGCAGTGTCGCCGTCGAGCGCCACGATGGGTTCATCCGCAATACGCCAGATCATCTGCAACTGATGCTCGGTGACGGCCGTGCCCAGCGGCGCCACCGCGGCGCCGAACCCGGCCTCGGACAGCGCGATCACGTCCATATAACCCTCGGCCACGATCAGCGGCTGGCCCTGCCCCGCCGCCGTCCGGGCGGGACCGTGGTTGAACAGGCTGCGGCCCTTGTCGAAGAGCGCGGTTTCGGGCGAATTCAGGTATTTGGCATTGTCCTTGGGATCCATTGCCCGCCCACCAAAGGCGATGCAGCGCCCGCGCGCATCCCGGATCGGGAACATGATCCGGTTGCGGAAGGTGTCATAGGGCTTGCCACCCTTGGTCGAGGGTTTGGCCAGCCCCGCACCGGTGATCAGCTCCTCGCCCACGCCTTTGCCGCGCAGGTGGTCCCACAACCCCTGCCAGCCATCGGGGGCAAAGCCGATCTCCCAGCGCTCCAGCGCCTGTGCGCTGAGACCACGCCGGGCCAGATAGTCGCGCGCCGCCGCGCCGCCCCCGGCGCTCAGGTTCAGGCGGAAAAACCGCACCGCCTGTTCCATCACCTCGGCCAGCTGGCTGCGGTGGTCCTGTTTCTCCTGTGCCTTGGGGTCGCGCGCGGGCATGGTCATACCCGCCTCGCGGGCCAGGATCTCGACCGCTTCCATGAAACCGACATTCTCGGTTTCCTGCACGAATTTCAGCGCGTCGCCCTTGGCCTGACAGCCGAAGCAGTAATAGAACCCCTTGCGGTCATCCACATGGAACGAGGCGGTCTTTTCGTGGTGAAACGGGCAAGGCGCCCACATGTCGCCCTTGCCCTGGTTCGACTTGCGCATGTCCCACATGACCTTGCGCCCGACAACCTGTGTCAGGCTCAGGCGGTTTCGCAGCTCGTCCAGAAATCCGGGGGGCAGTGACATGGGACCACGATGGCAGAAAGCGCAAGGCGCGCCAAGCGGGCGGCGCGCCTTATCCACAGCGAAGACGGCCCGTCAGGGCCGGACAAGCGCGCCTATTGCTTCAGGCACAGTTCCAGCCAGGCCGCCGACAGGTCCTGTTCACGCACATCGCGCATCTTCTGCTGATAGACCCAGGGCGCGATCAGCGGGATGGCGGCATTATAGTTCGCGGGCCAGGTCGGGTTGGTGGCGGCCACGGCGGCGGGCACGTCGCGTTCCTTGACCCGGTCCAGCCGCGCCTGCTGGATCGCGGCCACCACATCGGCCTGATACTGGCAGCTTTCCTGCTTGGTTTCCGCCGCCGCCAGCGGCGAGGCCGCAAGCAGCGCAACAAGGGCGTAACGGTACATGGGTCGTCTCCCGGGATTCGAAGGTTCCCCGGACCTTACCCGCGCGCGGCCACCGCTTCCATCGCCGATTTCAGGTCATGCAGCAGGGTTTGCGCCATCGAGCGGAACACCATCAGCAGAAATCCGCCAGTCTCCAGCCGGGTGACCGAGCCTGCCATATGCCCGATCCGGCAACGTGCCGTGGCGCCCGGACCAAATCCGGGCGCGCGCAGATCGACCGGCACCAGCCGCGCCAGAACCGCCTCGGCGCCGGTGCCGTCAAGACGCACCACCGTCCAGGCATCCGACTGATCGACCAGCACACCCGGCCCGGCCAGCGCCGCATCCGGCGCGGCGCCGGTCAGCAGCACGCTGTCATGGCCGAACCAGATCGCGCGCGCGTCACCTGCCGCCGTGGCCCGGCCCGCGCCGGGCCAGTCCAGCCCATGCGCCGCGCCCAGCGCCCCGGCCAGTGCGGCCCCCTGCCCCTTGCGCGGCGACAGCGCCGTCATCGGGCCCGGGTCCACCTCGCGCACCGTCATGCCGCCGATGCTCAGCGGCAATTGCCCCGCACAGGGCGTCTTTGCGAACAACCTATCCACGCATCCGCCCTCCCTCGGGGTCATAGAAGACCGGGCTGACCACCTCGCAATAGGTGGTCACTCCGCGCAGCCCGTCGACCATCTTGACGATCTCTCCAATCCGCTCGGGCCCATCGGCCAGAAAGCCCAGCCCGATCATGCGGCCCTGAACCGGCGAATGGCAAACCGAGGTCACATAACCCTGATCATGTTCGCGCCGGGCGGCATCCTCTTGCCGATAGAGATGCGCGCCCGCCAGCAGTTTGCCCTCGGCGGCGATGGGTTTCAGCCCCACCAGACGCTCGCGCCCCGGCTCCTCCAGCCCCGGACGCTGCGCCATGGTCTTGCCGATACAATCCTTTTTGGCCGAAACCATGCCGCCCATGCCGATGTCATAAGCGGTGACGCGGCCATGGATCTCGGCATGGGTGATGAAGCCTTTCTCGATCCGCAGCACGTTCAGCGCCTCCATCCCGTAGGCGCCGCCGCCCAGCGCCTCGGCGCGACGGACCAGCAGGTCAAACAGGCTGGCGCCATAGCGGGCGGGCACGGCGATCTCGTACCCTTCCTCACCCGAGAACGAGATCCGGAACAACCGCCCACCAACGCCCAGCACCGACACCGCACCGCAGGACATGAAGGGCCAGTCCGCCGGATCGACCGGCGTGTCGAGCAGCCCGTTCAGCACCTCGCGCGCCCTGGGACCGGCAACGGCGAATTGCGCCCATTGCTCGGTCACTGAACAGATCGACACGTCCCATTCGGGATGCAGGCCCTGGGTCACGAACTCCAGATGCGCCATCACCTGCCCAGCGGCGGCGGTGGTGGTGGTCATCAGGTAGTGATCCTCGCCCAGCCGCGCGGTGGTGCCGTCATCCAACACATGACCGTCCTCGCGCAGCATCAGCCCATAGCGCACGCGCCCGACCTTCAGTGTCGAGAACATGTTGGTATAGACGAAATCCAGCAACCGCGCCGCATCCGCCCCCTGAATGTCGATCTTGCCCAGGGTCGAGACATCGGCCACCCCCACCGCGTTGCGCACGTAACCCACCTCGCGGTCGCAGCTCTGTTGCCAGTCGGTCTCGCCCGCCTGCGGGAAATAGCTGGGCCGGTACCACAGACCGGCCTCGATCATCGGTGCGCCGCGTGACAGGGTGGCAGCATGCGAGGTGGTAAAGCGCTCGGGCTGGAACCCCTTGCCCTCGCCCCCCGCGCCCAGCGCCGCGATGGCAATCGGGCTGTAGGGCGGGCGAAAGGTGGTGGTGCCGGTCTCGGGGATGCCGCGCCCGGTGGCATCGGCCAGCACCGCCAGCGCCGCCACGTTCGAGTTCTTGCCCTGATCGGTCGCCATGCCCTGCGTCGTATAGCGCTTCATATGCTCGACCGAGCGGAAGTTCTCGACCGCCGCCTGTTTCACGTCCTTGACGGTGACATCGTTCTGAAAGTCGAGCCAGGCCCGCCCGCGCCCCGGCACCGCCCAGAGTGGCTCCAGAGCATAGGGCGTCTCTTCGGCCTTGGGCAGTGTACCCTGATCCGCCTTGAGCCCCAGCGCGTTCAGCGCCTCGGACGCCGCCTCGGCCCCTTCGCGCAGACAGGCCATGGTCGAAAAGGCGCCGTTGCAGGCGCCTGCCGCGCGCAGGCCGGGCACCATGCCCGCCACCGGCACAAAGGCTGCAATGTCGCGGCGCCATTCGGGCCGCCCGTTCATATGGCAGGTCAGGTGCAGGCTGGGGTTCCAGCCGCCCGACATGGCCAGGCAATCGGTGGCGATGCGCTCCTCGCCACCGGGATGGCGGATGGTGATCCGCTCCAGCCCCTGCCGCCCGCCGCTGCTGCAGACCTGACCGCCCCGGATCATCCGCACCCCGTCCAGGCGCGGCGCGTCATGACGGCTGTCGATCAGGGCCGCCACATGTACCCCCGCCGCCAGCAGGTCGCGCACGGTACGATGGGTATCGTCATTGTTGCCGAACACGGTGACCGCACGGCCCGGGCTGACGCCCCAGCGGTTCAGATAGGCACGCACCGCGCCGGCGCTCATGATACCGGGCCTGTCATTGTCGGCAAAGGCGATAGGGCGTTCCAGCGCGCCCGCCGCCAGCACCGCGCGCCGCGCAACGATACGCCAGAAACATTCCAGCGGCGCCCCCGCGCCCCGGTCGGCGCGGTGATGCGAGACCCGCTCCAGCGCCGCATAGGTGCCCTGGTCATAGGCGCCCGCAACGGTGGTGCGCGTCATCAGACGCACATTCTCCATCCCGCGCAGCTCTGCCAGCGCCTCCTCGGCCCAGACCGCCCCCGGCTTGCCATCAATCTCATAGGTCTCGGCCAAAAGGCGCCCGCCCATGCGCGCGTCTTCATCAGCCAGTATCACGTCGGCCCCGGCGCGGCCCGCTACCAGCGCCGTCATCAGCCCCGCAGGCCCGGCGCCGATCACCAGCAGATCACAAAAGGCAAAGGCGCGCTCATAGCGGTCGGAATTATCCTGCCCCGACAACGCGCCCAGACCCGCAGCGCGGCGGATCACCGGCTCGTATAGCTTCTCCCAGAAGCTGCGCGGCCACATGAAGGTCTTGTAGTAGAACCCCGCCCCCAGGAACGGCGCAGCCAGGTCATTGATTGCCATCAGGTCAAAGCTCAGCGAGGGCCAGCGGTTCTGGCTCTGCGCCTCCATCCCCTCATAAATCTCCTGCACCGTGGCGCGCACATTGGGGTCCTGTCGCCCACCGTGTCCCACCGTAACCAGCGCGTTGGGCTCTTCGCTGCCCGCCGTCAGAATGCCGCGCGGGCGGTGATACTTGAACGAGCGCCCGACCAGCCGCACGTCATTGGCCAGCAAGGCCGAGGCCAGCGTGTCGCCCTGATACCCGCTGTAGCCCACCCCGTCGAAGGTGAACGAGACCGGCCGGTCCCGCTCGATCAGCCCCTTGTCCTGAACCCTCATCGCCGTGCCTCCGAGGCCAGTTCGCAGCCCAGCACCTCATGGGTCAGCGTGTTGCGGGTGACCACCAGCCAGGCGCCGCAGCCATAGTGGTGATGCCACAGGTCGCGGGTCTCCCCGGCCGGGTTCTCGCGCAGATGCACATAATCGTCCCAGGCCTCGGCCCCTGCCTCAGGCGCCGGACGCTCCAGCGCCAGCGCGTGGCCCTTATAGGAAAACTCGCGGCTGTCACGACCGCCGCAATGCGGACAGGTAATCCTCATCGCCGTCCCCCAATCTTCATTCCGCCAAAAATACTCATATCCGGCCTCTCCCCCCTCAATGCAGGTTGTGTTGAGAGCCGGTGCCCTCTTCATCCAGGATGCCGCGCCCGGTGCGGAAGCGGTCCAGCTGGAACCGTGTTGCCGCCGGGTGGTACTGGTCCGTTGCCAAGAGATGCGCAAACACGTTGCCCGAAGCCGGTACCGCCTTGAACCCGCCGTAGTTCCAGCCGCAATTGACATAAAGCCCGTCGATATGGGTGCGGTCGATGATGGGCGAGCCATCGGGAGACATGTCCATGATGCCGCCCCAGCTGCGCAGCACCCGCGCCTTGCCGATCATCGGCATCAGCGCCATGCCCGCCTCCATCACGTGCTCGACCGTGGGCAGGTTGCCGCGCGCCGCGTAGGAGGCATAGAAGTCAAGGTCGCCGCCAAAGACCAGCCCGCCCTTGTCGGACTGGCTGATATAGAAATGCCCCATGCCAAAGGTGATCACGTGGTCGATCACCGGTTTCAAGCCCTCGGTGACAAAGGCCTGCAGGATATGGCTCTCGATCGGCAGGCGCATGCCCGCCATCGCTGCCACCTGGCTCGATCGGCCCGCCGCCACCATCGCCACCTTCTTGGCGCGGATCGGGCCGCGCACCGTCTGCACACCCGTCACCCGCCCGTCTTCGACGTCGATCCCCGTGACCTCGCAATTCTGGATCAGGTCGACGCCGCGACTGTCCGCCCCCCGCGCATAGCCCCAGGCCACCGCGTCATGACGGGCGGTGCCGCCACGCGGGTGATAAAGCGCGCCATAAAGCGGAAAGCGCTGATCGTCGAAATTGAGGAACGGTACCTTGGCGCGCAGCTCTTCGCGCCCCAGCAGGATGGCGTCGTCGCCTTGGCTCAGCATCATGTTGCCACGCCGCGCCGCCGCATCGCGCTGACCGTCGGAATGGAACAGGTTCAGGATGCCGCGCTGCGAATGCATCACGTTGTAGTTCAGGTCCTCTTCCAGCCCCTCCCAAAGTTTCAGCGAATGCGAGTAGAATTCGGAATTGCCCTGAAGAAAGTAGTTGGCCCGCACGATGGTGGTGTTTCGGCCAATGTTGCCCCCACCGATATAGCCGCGCTCCAGCACTGCGACATTGGTCAACCCGTGATCGCGCGCCAGGTAATAGGCGGTGCTCAGCCCGTGGCCGCCGCCGCCGATGATGACAAGGTCATATTCCGGCTTGGGAGCCGGGTCGCGCCAATGCGGCCGCCAGCCCTTGTTGCCGGTCAGCCCCTCCTTCAACACCCGAAGGCCCGAAAACCGCATCGCCGTCTCTCCCAACCTGGTATCGCCGTCATAACGAGTAACACTGATGGGCAAGGTCTCAAGGCCGTAATCGACAGAGACTGGTCTGTCCGCGACTAATCCTGTCGCTCACACGACAGAGACCAATCCCGGCAACGACGACCCGAAGCCAAGTCAAACCATATCGGGGATCAGAGGTGCCGGTTCAGCGGCCTCGGGGTCCGCGCGATCAGAAGCGGATCCGAAAGGCAATGCCTGCGACCGGAGCGGTGCCATAGGATTGGCGACTGATTTCAGCCCCTGCGGCATTCTCCAGCTTCAGTTCCCCGTCCAGTTCGACCCCCGCGAAAACCGTCAGGCTGGTTCCAGGATTGGGCGCATAGTCCAGCGACAGCACGACCGGGATGCTGGTTTCCTCGCCCACGCCCCCCGGAGCGGGGCCGCTTCCGTCCAGCCGGAACCGCACGCTTTCCGACCGGGCGCCCAGCGAAAGGCGCATTTCGTCTGACAGGGCATAGCTCAGGGACAACCCCGGCCCCTGCGTCGCGCCAAGACCGGAACCGGTGCTCAGCGACCAGCGGTCGTCTATCTGCCAGTCGACCAGCAAAGCCGGAAAGACCTGCAACCCGCTGTCACCCAGCTCGGAGAAGGCGCCAAAAGCGGGGCCGATCCTGAGACGGTCATTCACCTGCCACGCCAACCCCGCGAACATGCCCCAGGTACGCCCGTCCGAGGCGCTGGCCCCGGCTTCGTAGTTCCACCGCACCTGTGGCGCAAGGAACAGGCTGGTTCGCTCACCAACCGGCAGGCGTAGGGGGGCCGAGACCCGGATATCGCGAATATCTCCCCAAGGCTGAACCGCGACTCCGCCCGAAAAATCGTAATCGACCTGCCCGTAGCTGACCAGCAGACCGGCCGAAGCACCGCTATCGAAACGGTAGAGAGCCCCGGCCCGCAGGAATGTGCGCGCCGCCGACATTTCGCCGCCACCCGAGAGACCGGCCTCGCCCTGATAGAGCGCCAGACCATCGACAACCGGCGCCCAGCCTGATTTCGGCTGCGCCTGTCCGGCCTGCGCTCCGAGGAGCGAAAGCAACGCAAATGAGATCGCGTAAAATATTCTGGGCATGGGACACTCTTTCGATGCAAGACTCTGAATAGGATAGCGCCCGGATACCCCCTGCCCAGCCCACCGGCTGCGGAAACGAAAAAGGCGCACCGAAGTGCGCCTTTCCCAACACGGTCGCCGGGTTCAAAGGCCCTTGGCGCGATAGCTCTTGGCGACCCGGTCGATCGAGACCAGATAGGCGGCGGTGCGCAGATCCTCGACATCGCCCCGTTCATGCCAGACATCGCGCATGGCCTGATAGGCGATGCGCATGGTGTCATCTAGCCCCGAGCGCACCAGCTCCAGTTCGTCGGCGCCGCGCAGGTATTTCTCCTTGAACTGCGGCGTCATCGACCAGGCATCGCCCAGATAGCGGTCCAGCCGTTCCAGCTCGTCCACCACCAGCTGGTGGCGCGCCTCTTCCTGGCGGCGCTGCATGCGGCCGAACCGGATATGGCTGAGGTTCTTGACCCACTCGAAATAGGACACCGTCACACCGCCCGCGTTGGCATACATGTCGGGAATGATCACGCATCCCTTCTTGCGCAGGATCTCGTCGGCACCGGCGGTGACCGGGCCGTTCGCGGCCTCGATGATCAGCGGCGCCTTGATCCGGTCGGCGTTGTCAAGGTTGATCACTCCCTCCAGTGCCGCCGGGATCAGGATGTCGCACTCCTCTTCGAGAACCTTGGGGCCATCGGTCACATGAGTCCCATCCGGGAAACCGGTGACGCCACCGTGCTTGACGATCCAGTTATGCACCGCCTCGACATCGAGCCCCTCGGCGCTGACCAGGGCACCGTCGCGCTCGATAATGCCGGTGATAACACAGCCGTCTTCCTCGCTCAGGAACTTGGCCGCATGATAACCCACATTGCCGAGGCCCTGCACGATGACACGCTTGCCGTCGAGCTTGCCCTCGAGGCCCGATTTGCCAACCCCGACGCGGTCGCGGAAGAATTCCTGCAAGGCGTATTGCACGCCGCGACCGGTGGCCTCGACCCGGCCATGGATGCCGCCCGCATTCAGCGGCTTGCCGGTGACACAGGCGCGCGCGTTGATGTCGGTGGTGTTCATGCGCGCATATTGGTCGGCGATCCAGGCCATCTCGCGCTCGCCCGTACCCATATCGGGGGCAGGCACGTTCTGGGACGGGTTGATCAGGTCGCGCTTGGCCAGCTCATAGGCAAAGCGGCGGGTGATCTGTTCCAGCTCGTGCTCTTCGTATTGCCGCGGGTCGATACGCAACCCTCCTTTCGAACCGCCAAAGGGCGCCTCGACCAGGGCACATTTATAGGTCATCAGCGCCGCCAGCGCCTCGACCTCGTCCTGATTCACCGCCATCGCGTAGCGGATACCACCCTTGACCGGTTCCATATGCTCCGAATGGACCGAACGATAGCCGGTAAAGGTCTGTATCTGGCCGCGCAGGCGCACACCGAACCGGACCGTGTATGTGGCGTTGCATACCCTGATCTTCTCTTCCAGTCCCGGTGGCAGGTCCATCAGGGCCACCGCCCTGTTGAACATCATATCCACGCTTTCTCTGAAACTGGGCTCGTTCTTGCGGGTCATTAACCAAAAACCTCCATGACCTTCTCCGACTCGGGTGATGACACCTTGTCGCAGGCAACATATGACGCTTCGTCACAGGAGTGCGACATTTTTAATCGCTTGAAGAAATCGAAACCGGTCAAAACGGCGATTCGAGCGGGTATCTGGCTTCATTGTCAGCACAGGGGAAACAAAGCCGACGCAACCAGTCGGAATGTCTTTAACACACGGTTAACATTCACCCTTTCGGGCGAATTGCGCCCCAATCCTGCCATCTTTGCCGGGCACAAACCGTAAGTGGAACTGTGATCTCCGGCTGGGGTTCTGCCGGGAAGGTAGGTGGAAGATGTTCGATACGCTGATCAGCATCGGTGCGGCAACGCGTCGTGTTCATACCCGGCTCAGGGACCGCGGCCATGCATTTGCGCGCGAAGAAGACGGGCTGATGACCGTGATGGCGCTGTTTCTGTTCCTGGCCCTTGTCGGTGCCGCGGGAATAGGCGTGGACCTGATGCGCTATGAGCAGAAACGCGCCGCGTTGCAATATACGATGGACCGCGCCGTTCTCGCCGCGGCCGACCTCGACCAACAGGTTTCGCCCGAAACCGTGGTGCGCTCGTATCTCGAAAAGGCCGGGTTGCTCGAATATCTCTCCAGCATCTCGGTTGAAGAGGGTCTCGGTTATCGAAAGGTTTCCGCGACCGCCACCGCAGATCTGCCCACCCATTTCATGAAACTCTCGGGCTATGACACCCTGACGATTCCCGCCGCCAGCACCGCCGAGGAAAGCATCGGAAACGTTGAAATCTCGCTGGTGCTCGACGTGTCGGGTTCGATGAACAGCAGCAGCCGGCTCTATAACCTCAAGAACGCGGCCAAGGAATTCATCGATCACATGCTGTCCGCGACCGAACCGGGCGCGGTTTCGATCTCGATCATTCCCTATGCAACCCAGGTCAATGCCGGCCCCGACATCCTGCCCTATTACAATGTCAGCACCGAGCACACCTACTCGCATTGCGTGAACTTCATCGATGACGAATTCAGCCAGCCCGGCCTGTCGCGTGTGACGCCGCTGGAACGGACGATGCATTTCGACCCGTTCACCTATTCCAAGGATCCGATTACGACGCCGGTCTGCCCGGTGCGCGCGAGCACCGCGATCCTGCCGTTCACCAACAACCAGACGGTGTTGGAAAACTATATCGACGGGATGACCGGTCGCGGCAACACCTCGATCGATATCGGCACCAAGTGGGGGGTCGTCATGCTGGATCCCGGCACCCAGAGCGTGATCAGCGGCCTGATCGCCGACAACAAGGTTCCCGCGATCTTTCAGGGTCGCCCCAGCGCCTATGACTCGGGCGATGTGCTCAAGGTGCTGATCGTCATGTCGGACGGTGAGAACACCGACCAGTACATGCTGAACCCGTCGCTGCGCACCGGAAACTCACCGGTCTGGTACAACGCGGCCGAAGATGTGATCAGCGGGTCGCCCGACAACAACACCACCGATGCGTTCAGCATCTATCACGACAACGGCGGCGACTCTTACTACTGGCCGGACCAGAACCGCTGGTCGGACCACCCCTATGGCAACGGTCAGAGCGAGGTCTGCGGCTACAATTCCAATGGCCAATACAACTGCGCCATGCATGACGAGCCGGGAACCGCCGTTCAACTGACCTATGCCGATCTCTTTGCTAAGGTATCGCTGGCCTATAACGCCTATTACAACTTCGAATTCACCAGCAACGCCTGGGCGGAATGGTACACTGCCGCCATGACGCACAAGGAGGCCACGGCCAAGGACCAGCGCACGGACCATGTCTGCGACGCGGCCAAGGACGAGGGTATCATCGTCTATACCGTCGGCTTCGAGGCCCCCGCGAACGGCCGCCGCGTACTCAAGCGCTGCGCCAGCTCGGACAGTCACTACTATGATGCCGTAGGGCTGGAGATCAGCGACGCCTTCACCTCGATCGCCTCGTCGATCCGCAAGCTGAGGTTGACACAATGATACGGCGACTGAGCACTTTCCTGCGCCGGTTCCGCAAGGGCGAGGACGGCAACGCAACGGTGGAATTCGTTATCGTGTTCCCGGCGGTGATCGGGGTGATGCTGGCGGGGGTCGAGTTGACCTTCATGACGCTGAACCACGCGATGCTGGAACGGGCGGTGGATATTGTGGTGCGCGATCTGCGCCTGAACACGGGCTCCAACCCCGGTCACAACGAGCTCAAGTCGCGGATCTGCGACAAGGCCGTGTTCATCCGCAGCTGCAGCACCAACCTCAAGCTCGAGATGATCCGCCAGGACCCCTATGCCGGCATCACCCTACCGGCAACGCCGGACTGCACCGACCTGTCCGCCGAGGCGCGCCCGGTGCGTAACTTCGAGAACGGTCAGGCCAACGAGCTGATGGTGCTGCGGGCCTGTGCCAAGATCGACCCGATCTTTCCGACCTCGACGCTGGGGGCGACTCTGGCCAACGAAGAAGGTCAGTATGCCCTGACCGCCATGTCGGTCTTTGTGCAGGAGCCGTTGTAACGCCATGCTGATGACACGCATTCTAAACTCTCTGCGCCTGTTCCGCCGTAACGAAGAAGGTTCGATCGCGGTCGAGGCACTGCTGACGGTGCCGATGCTGTTCTGGACCATCATGATCGGCTATACCTATTTCGATGGGTACCGTGAGGCGGCCTCGAACGTGAAAGCCGCCTATACGATCGGCGATCTGATCTCGCGCGAGACGCGCACCATTGACGATGCCTATATCGATTCGATGGTCGATCTGTTCGAACATATGGTGCAGGACACCGACAATCTTCAGGTTCGCATCTCGCTGCTGCGCTATGACCAGAAGCAGAACCGGCACCGGGTACGCTGGTCGGCCAATCGCGGCTTTGATGGTACGTTGAGCAACGCCAATGTCGCTACGGTCAGCCCGCGCCTGCCGCCGATGTCCGATCAGGACACGCTGATCCTGGTCGAAACGAGGAACGTTTACCGATCACCCTTCCGGGTCGGGCTGGAAGACACCGACATGGAAACCTTCATCTTTACCCGTCCGCGTTTCACCAACGAGATCGCCGGCAGCGTCTGACGCTTAGCGCGGCAAGGTTCCATCGCGTTCCGCCATCATGGCCGAGAGCATCTCGGCCATGAATTTCGTCTGCGACCCGGGGGTGACGCCGCCGATGCCGATCCGGCGGCCCATCCGCCACCACAGGCCCGGCTGCCATATGCGCCCGCCCGGCACAGAGGTACGCAGCAGGAACCCGTTCGACGGCTTGAACGCAAAGACGCCCCGGTCCAGGGCCTCGATATCGGCAATGCGCGCGATCACGGTGCCGTCACTGCCGCGCAATTCCGTCGCAGTCATCTCGACCCGCCCCGCCGTCGCCTGGAACATGCGCTGCGCCAGCCACAGCGTCAGCGCCCCCAGCACGATCAGAAAGACCTGCCAGACCAGCGCGGGCGGTGTTACGACCGCCACATAGATCAGCAGCGCGCCCAAAATCGTCAGCACCGCCAGCGCCAGCCAGCGCCGGGGTGCCGATGCCTCGATCGTAGCTAAAACCTCATCCTGCATCTGCTTGCGTCCCCTTGTCCGTTGCGCCTGCATAACCGATTGCGCAGGCGCCGAACAGGCATCTTGCCCTACCCACAAACCCCGAGTTAGCGTGGTGGCCATGAGCTATCCCGCCAACCGGCCCGACCGTACCCGTCCGACCGATGCCGCCGCCGGGATCGAGACCACCGAGGCTTTTGAGCGCTTTTCCCAGCGCAATGACGTGTTCACCCGCGCCATGTGGGATCCGTCGGTGCGGTCGAAACAGACAGATGCCTTCTTTGCCTCCTACCGGATGGAGGCGGCGCCGCGCCGGGGCGATGGGTTCACCCAGCGTGATTTCGCGCTGCGCAACGCCGCCTGGCTGATCTCGGACGTGGTCACCAACCGGTTTGCTGCCGAGGGGCGGCGCGAGGGGTTCCAGGCCCCGATCAGCTATGACACGCCGGTGGCGCCGCAACAGGTCGAGGTCGACGATCCCGCCGCCATGCGCGCCGAGATCAAGCGCGTCGCTCACTTCTTTGGTGCCGATCTGTGCGGCGTGACCGAGCTGGACGAACGCTGGCACTATACCACCCGCGTCGATACCCGCGACATGAGCGAGGCGCCGTTGGGCCTGCCGCAGGGTCTGACCTCGGTCATCGTGCTGGGCCACGAGATGGAGCGCGACCTGGTGGCCACCTACCCCTCGGCGTTGGCCGGGGCCGCCACCGGGCGCGAATACAGCCACGAGGCAGCGGTGGTGATGCAACTGGCCGCCTATATCCGCAATCTGGGATACGAGGCCGTGGCCTCGATGAACGACACCGGGCTGGTGATCCCCTATGCGGTCAAGGCGGGCTTGGGCGAATATGCCCGCAACCAGATGGTGATCACGCCGGAATTCGGCCCCCGGCTGAGGTTTTCCAAGGTGTTCACGAACCTGCCACTGGCCCATGATGTGCCGCGCCCACGGGGCGTGCGCGCCTTTTGCGACATCTGCACCGCCTGTGCCGATGCCTGCCCGGTCAAGGCGCTGCCCTATGGGCCGCCCTCGGATGTGGCGCCGAATGTCTCGGCCATCCGGGGTGTGCGCAAATGGACCTCGGATGCCGAGAAATGTTTCGGCTTCTGGGCCAAGCTCGCCTCGGATTGCGCGATCTGCATGCGGGTCTGCCCGTTCAACCGCGACTATGCGCGGCGGCGCAACCGATTATGGCTGCGGCTCGCGCTGTCGCCGCTGCGCCACCTGGCGCTGCGGCTGGCGCGCGGGCACGGCAAGCGGCGCAAACCTGCGGAGTGGTGGGCCAGAACCCGAACCTGACAATCAGGCGGCTGTGCGCCGCTGCACAAGCCCGGTGGCGCGACGCGGAATTGCCTTGGCGACCGCGCCTCCTATCTTTTCACCAGCTTTCACAGCCCAAGCGAGACCCCACCATGTCCATTCGTCCCATCCTTGAAACCCGCCGCGCAACCCCCGCGCTCGAAGGTGCGGGGGTCAAGCTGCACCGCGCCTTTGGCTTTCATGACCCGACCGAGCTGGACCCGTTCCTGCTGTTTGACGATTTCCGCAACGAGCATCCGCAGGATTACCTGCGCGGGTTTCCATGGCATCCCCATCGCGGCATCGAAACCATCACCTATGTGCTGGCTGGCACGGTGGAGCACGGGGATTCGCTGGGCAATACAGGCACGCTGGGCGCGGGCGACGTGCAATGGATGACCGCCGGGTCGGGCATCCTGCATCAGGAGATGCCGAAAGGAAATCCGCAAGGGCAGATGCACGGTTTCCAGCTTTGGGGCAACCTGCCCGCCAGCCAGAAGATGACGGCACCCCGCTATCAGGATGTGGCCGGCAGCGAAATCCCCGAGGTGATCGACGATGACGGCACAAGGGTACGGGTGATCGTCGGTAGCTTCTGGGGCAAGACCGGCCCGGTGGACGGGATCGCCGCCGATCCGCAATATCTCGATGTCTTTGTTCCGGCGGGGGTGAAGAAGACGTTCCGGATCGACACCTATCGCCGCGCCTTTGCCTATGTGTTCGAAGGCGCAGGCGCGTTTGCCGATGCCTCGGCGCCAACCGGTGTGCTGCTGGAAAAGGAGGTGGCGGGCGAGGAGGTCAATATCCGTGACCTGTCCGGCGACCGCACCCTGATCCGCTTCGGCACAGGCGACGAGGTGACGGTGCAGGCCGGGCCGGAGGGGGTGCGTTTCCTGTTGATCTCGGGCGCGCCGATCGCCGAGCCGGTGGCCTGGCACGGGCCGATCGTGATGAACACGCAGGAAGAGCTGATGCAGGCCATGCGCGACCTGCGCAACGGCACCTTCATTCGCCCCGCGCATTGAGGCGCGCGGAATTTTGCAAGAATCCCGGCCCGGAAAACATGCGTTTTCCGGGCCGTTTTCCGAAACGGAAAACGACTAGGCCGCCACCGCCTTGCGCACCATATCCCAATAGATGCCTTCCACCTGGTCGAGCGACAACCGCCCCTCGGCCCGGTACCAGGTATTGACCCCGTTCAGCATCGCGATCACCGCCAGCGTCGCGATCTTGGTATCGGGCACCGCAAAGGCGCCCTCGGCGACCCCGGCCCGCAGGATCGCCTCCAGATCATCCTCATAGCATCTCCGCAGCCCTTCGATGGTCGCGAAATTCTCGGGCGTCAGGTTGCGGAGTTCCATATAGGCGATGAAAACCTCGTCGGGCCTGTTCAGGTGGAACCGGATGTGAAAGCCCACGAAATCGCGCAACCGGGTCAGCGCATCGCCACGCACCCGATCTTGGCGCGCCGACAGGAGTTCGTCCATGTGCCGGTGCATCAGCCCAAACAGCAGGCTCTGCTTGTCCGGTGTATAGTTGTAGAGCGCGCCCGCCTGCACCCCCACCTCGCCGGCGATCTGGCGCATCGACACCGCGGCAAACCCGTGCCGCGCAAACAGCCTGAGCGCCGCGTCCTGAATGCGCGGGCCGGTGATATCGGAATGAGAGCCTTGGGTACGTGCCATGGGGTCACGCTATCTGAACATACGTTCAGATAAAAGCCCCGCTTGCGCCGCAGCCCGCAATTTACGACAAAAGGGGCACCCTTCAACAGGTCCGGTGGCCGCATGCCTAGATCCGCATTTCTTTCTTTGCTGCTGCTGGCGGCGGCCTGCACACAGGTGCCTGAGTTGAACGAGCGGATCGGCCCCGATCTGCGCAAAGCGGAATTTCCCAAACTGGTGCCACTGGACGAGGCTCTTGGCCCGCCCGACGACCCCGAGGGCGAGGCCCTGGCGGTGCAGAAGTCCCTCGAAGCGCGCCGCGACGCCTTGGCCCAGCGCGCCCGGCGCCTGCAAGAGGCGACGCACGAAGACGCCTCGCAAAGCGAGACCGAATAACACGCCCGACGATTGCACGCCCGCCCCGAACGGGCTAAGGCACGCCGCAAGGGAGCGACCCGGCAGGGCCGCACCAGGCACGAGCAGAAAGGACAGACAGCATGAAACCGGCATTGCGGCTTGGGATCGCGGGATTGGGAACCGTGGGCGTCGGCGTTGTGCGCATCATCCGCCGTCAGGCCGATCTGCTCGAGGCGCGTACCGGGCGCCGGATCGAGATCGTGGCCGTTTCGGCCCGCGATGCGGGCAAGGACCGGGGCATCAACCTGTCCTCTTACGCGTGGGAAACCGACCCGGTCGCCCTCGCCCGCCGCGACGATGTCGATGTGTTCGTCGAATTGATGGGGGGCGAGAACGGCCCCGCCAAGGCCTCGATCGAGGCCGCGCTCGCTACCGGCAAGGACGTGGTCACCGCCAACAAGGCGCTGCTGGCCATCCATGGCCAGGCCCTGGCCGAACAGGCCGAGAACGCAGGCCGGGTGATCCGGTTCGAGGCCGCGGTCGCCGGTGGCATCCCGGTGATCAAGGCCCTGACCGAAGGGCTGGCCGGCAACGAGATCACCCGCGTGATGGGGGTCATGAACGGCACCTGCAACTATATCCTGACGCGGATGGAATCGCAGCGTAAAGGCTATAACGCGCTGTTTCAGGAATGCGCCGAACTGGGCTATCTCGAGGCCGATCCGACGCTGGATGTGGGCGGGATCGACGCGGCGCACAAGCTGGCACTGCTGGCCGCCATCGCCTTTGGAACCAAACCTCATTTCGACGGAATCGACATCGAGGGGATCGAGCGCATCAACCTCGAAGATATCGCCTATGCCGCCGATATGGGCTATCGGATCAAGCTGCTGGGCGTGGCCCAGCGCAGCGGGCGCGGGCTGGAACAGCGGATGCGGCCCTGTCTGGTGCCGGCGGACTCACCGCTTGGCCAGCTCGAGGGCGGCACCAACATGGTGGTGATCGAGGGCGACGCCGTGGAACAGATCGTTCTGCGCGGCCCTGGCGCGGGTGAAGGCCCCACGGCCAGCGCCGTGCTGGGTGATATCTGCGATATCGCGCGCGGCTTCCGCCTGCCGGTATTCGGCCAGCCCGCCGCCACGCTGGCCGAGGCTGACAGCGCGCAATCAAACTCTCCGGCGCCGTATTACCTGCGCCTGCTGCTGCCCGACCGTCCGGGTGCGCTGGCCAAGGTGGCCGCCGCGCTGGGCGATGCCGGGGTCAGCATCAACCGGATGCGCCAGACCGGCCATGACAGCGCCGAGGCGCCGGTGGTGATCGTCACTCACAAGACCCAGCGCGCCGATCTGGACGCCGCACTCAATGCCATGACGGCGGCGGGTGTTCTGGCCGCCGAACCTGTGGCGCTGAGAATCGAGGCGGTCTGACCCGCCCGAACCGTTTTCGCAAACATGCTTGTGGAACCCCGCCGCGCTGCGCTAGAGGGTCAGTAAGCCATCTGCAAGGAATTATTCATGTCCTCCATGCCCGAATTTCATGACCGTATGCTTTCCCTGGGCCTCGCGCGCGTGGCCGAACAGGCCGCGCTGGCCTCGGCTTCGCTGATTGGACGCGGCGATGAGAAGGCCGCCGACCAGGCCGCCGTGAACGCCATGCGCGAACAGCTGAACCTACTCGACATCGCCGGTGTGGTGGTGATCGGCGAAGGCGAACGCGACGAGGCGCCGATGCTGTATATCGGCGAGGAAGTGGGCACCGGCAACGGCCCGGGCGTCGATATCGCGCTGGATCCGCTGGAAGGCACCACGCTGACCGCCAAGGACATGCCCAACGCGCTGACCGTGATCGCCATGGGCCCGCGCGGCTCGATGCTGCATGCGCCCGACGTCTATATGGACAAGCTCGCCATCGGCCCGGGCTATGCCGAGGGCGTGGTCTCGCTCGACATGTCGCCGCGCGAACGGGTCGAGGCGCTGGCAGCGGCCAAGGGCTGCAAGCCGTCAGACATCACCGTCTGCATTCTGGAGCGTCCGCGCCACGAGGCGATGATCGCCGAAGTGCGCGAAACCGGCGCGTCGATCCGGCTGATCACCGATGGTGACGTCGCCGGGGTGATGCATTGCGCCGAGGCCGAGACCACCGGCATCGACATGTATATGGGCTCGGGCGGCGCGCCCGAGGGGGTGCTGGCGGCGGCTGCTTTGAAATGCATGGGCGGGCAAATATTTGGCCGGCTGCTGTTCCGCAACGATGACGAGCGCGGCCGCGCCGCCAAGGCCGGCATCACCGATCTGAACCGCGTCTATACCCGCGACGAGATGGTGACGCAGGACGTGATCTTTGCCGCCACCGGGGTGACCGGCGGGTCGCTGTTGCCGCGCATCAAGCGCGAGCCCGGCTGGGTCGAGACCACGACGCTGCTGATGCGGTCCAAGACCGGCTCGGTGCGGCGGATGAGCTATCGTACCCCGGTCTGAGCCTTTGGCGGGGAATGCGGCTGACGCCGCAGCCTCCGGCGGGAGTATTTGAGGCGAAATGAAGGGCCGGGTCCTGGGCGGGTCCGGCCTTTGCGCATGAGGTGAGTGGTGAGCTATCTGGGCATCGAACAGTCCCTGAGCGGGCGGCGCTGGGTCGGCCCCGATCTCGAGACCGAGCGGGCGGCGCAGATGATGCGGCAGCAGACCGACCTCCCGCAGGCGGTGTGCCAGGTGCTGGCCCGGCGCGGGGTCCCGGCGATCGAGGCGCGCGGCTTCCTTGACCCCAAGCTCAAGGAACTGCTGCCCGATCCGCGCAAGCTGAAGGATATGGAAATCGCGGCGACACGGTTCCTGGCCGCGGTGGCCCGGCGTCAGCGGATCGCGGTCTTTGCCGATTACGACGTGGATGGCGGCAGTTCGGCGGCGCTGCTGATCTGCTGGCTGCGCGAGATGGGGTTGGGAGCCACGCTGTATGTGCCCGACCGTATCGACGAAGGCTATGGCCCCAACGAGGCCGCGATGGCGGACCTGGCCCGGGGCCATGACCTGATCGTATGTGTCGATTGCGGCACGCTCAGCCATGGCCCGATCGCCGCCGCCAAGGGCGCCGATGTCATCGTGCTGGACCACCATCTGGGGGCCGAGACCCTGCCCGATTGCGTGGCGGTGGTGAACCCCAACCGACAGGACGAGAGTGGCGATCTGGGCTATTTCTGCGCCGCCGGCGTGGTATTCCTGATGCTGGTCGAGGCAGGCCGCCAACTGCGCACGCGTGGGCAACGCGGGCCGGACCTGATGGCGATGCTCGACCTGGTGGCGCTGGCCACCGTGGCCGATGTGGCGCCGCTGATCGAGGCGAACCGGGCGCTGGTTCGCCAGGGGCTGAAGGTGATGGCGCAGCGGCAGCGGCCCGGCCTGGTGGCGCTGGCCGATATCGCGCGCATGGACGCCATGCCCAACACCTATCACCTGGGCTTTCTGCTGGGGCCACGCGTCAATGCCGGGGGCCGCATCGGGCAAGCCGATCTGGGCGCCCGCCTGCTCGGCACCGACAACATGAGCGAGGCGCAGGCCCTGGCCGAGCGGCTGGACCTGCTCAATACCGAGAGGCGCGAGATCGAAACCGCCGTGCGCGCCGCGGCACTGGATCAGGCCGAAACCCGCGGGCTTGAGGCGCCGTTGGTCTGGGCGGCGGGCGAGGGCTGGCATCCGGGCGTGGTGGGCATTGTCGCCTCGCGCCTGAAGGATGCCGCCAACCGGCCCGCCATAGTCATCGGTTTCGACGGCGACGAGGGCAAGGGCTCGGGCCGCTCGGTGGCGGGTGTCGATCTGGGTGCGGCGATCCAGCGGCTGGCATCCGAGGGGCTGCTGGTCAAGGGCGGCGGTCACAAGATGGCCGCCGGTCTGACAGTGCTGCGCGACCGGCTGGAGCCGGCGATGGAACGGCTGTCAGAACTGCTGGCCAAACAAGGTGCGGGACAAGGCGGGCCGGTGGATTTGCGGCTGGACGGCGTTCTGATGCCGGGCGCGGCCACGGTCGAGCTGCTGGAACAGATCGAGCTGGCAGGCCCTTATGGCGCCGGCGCCCCTGCCCCGCGCTTTGCCCTGCCCGACCTGCAAATCCGCTTTGCCAAACGGGTCGGCGCATCGCATTTGAAACTGTCGCTGGCCGACGGGATGGGCGGCGGGCTGGACGCGATCCTGTTTGGCGCCTTCGATGGCGAGATCGGTCCGATGCTGGAAAACCACGGCGGCGCCCGGTTCCATTTCGCGGGCCGGCTCGAGATCAATTCCTGGGGCGGCAGGCAGAGCGTGCAGCTGCGCGTGGACGACGTCGCGCGCGCCTGACCTTTTGAAAACTAAGGGTTTTCATAGCCTTGAAAAAAAGTTTAACGAATAGTGTTTTTCCACTTGCGAGGGACAGGAGGACACCATAAAACGCCCTCCACAAGCCAGCGTGGCCCGTTCGTCTATCGGTTAGGACGCCAGGTTTTCAACCTGGAAAGAGGGGTTCGATTCCCCTACGGGCTGCCATTTCTCCCTGATATCCTCTTGGTCTACCCCGCATCGCCGCCGATGCAGCGGCTGTTCCGCTTATGTTGTGCTGCCCGAATGCGGGCCTTTCCAGAGCAGCCAGGCAGGCGACAAATGCCGAGAGAATTTCGCATTTCCCCTCTTGCGCCGTGCCGCGACTCTCCGTAAAAGCCGCCTCACGCCAAGCGCGGCCCGTTCGTCTATCGGTTAGGACGCCAGGTTTTCAACCTGGAAAGAGGGGTTCGATTCCCCTACGGGCTGCCATTTCACCCGATCAACAGGCCCTTGCGGACAGCCCGGTCATCGAGCGCGGCGTGGCAGCCACAGGACCGTGATAGGGGCTGGCACTTTTGCATGTGATGGCTTACCTCCAAATCTCGGAAAGGAAGCCCGCGACATGCCTATCAAAATCCCCGCACATCTGCCTGCATATGACATTCTGACCCGCGAGGGGGTCATGGTCATGTCCGAGGATCAGGCCGCGCGGCAGGATATCCGGCCCCTGCGGATCGGGCTTCTGAACCTGATGCCCAAGAAGATCCAGACCGAGACCCAGTTCGCCCGTCTGATCGGCGCCACGCCGCTCCAGATCGAACTAAGCCTGATCCGGATGACCGAGCATCAGACCAAGACCACCGCCGCCGAACATATGGAAGAATTCTATCGCCCCTTTCAGGAGGTGCGCGACGAGAAGTTCGACGGGCTGATCATCACCGGCGCCCCGATTGAACATCTGGAGTTTTCGGACGTCACCTATTGGGACGAATTGCGCGAGGTGTTCGCCTGGACCCAGACCAACGTGCATTCAACATTCGGCGTCTGTTGGGGCGGGATGGCAATGATCAACCATTTCCACGGCATCCGCAAACATATGCTGGACCACAAGGCATTTGGTTGTTTCCGGCACCGTAATCTGGACCCGGCCTCGCCCTATCTGCGCGGATTCTCGGATGATTTCGTGATCCCGGTCAGCCGCTGGACCGAGATGAAACAGGCCGAGATCGACGCGGTGCCCGAGCTGGTGACCCTGTTGGGCAGCGACGAGGTCGGCCCCTGCCTGGTCGCCGATCCGGAGCATCGCGCGCTCTATATCTTCAACCATTTCGAATATGACAGCGACACGCTCAAACAGGAATATGACCGCGACGTCGCGGGCGGCACCGCGATCAACGTGCCGATCAACTATTATCCCGACGACGATCCCTCGCGGCAGCCGCTCAACCGCTGGCGCAGCCATGCGCATTTGCTCTATGGCAACTGGATCAGCGAAATCTACGAGACCACGCCCTATGATATGGCGCGGATCGGGTTGGAATCCACCGACCTGCGGGGCTGAGCGGTCATGCGGGTGCTGCTGATCCTATTGTTGCTGGCGGGGGGATTCTGGGCGCTGACCCTGTGGCGTGCCGCCCGGCACGAGGCACGCGCGCAGGCCAGCCATCCCCCGCAGGGCCAGTTTGTCACCGTGGACGGGACGCGCATCCATGCCGAGGTCATGGGCAGCGGCCCGGAACTGGTGATGATCCACGGCTCGAACGGCAATACCCGCGATCTGAGCTTTGTACTTGCGCCGATCCTGGCCGGGCATTTCCGCGTCATCCTGCTGGACCGGCCCGGGCTGGGCTATTCCGATCCTGCCCCCGCCGGGGCCGAGGATATCGCCGGTCAGGCGCAGCTGTTGATGCGGGCGGCGGTGCAACTGGGCGCCGAACGTCCCATCGTGCTGGGCCACAGCTATGGCGGCGCGGTGGCGCTGGCCTGGGCGGTGCATCACCCCGACCGGCTGGCGGCGCTGGTACCGGTGGCCGCCGCGTCGAACCCCTGGACCACGCCGCTCGACCTGCTCTATCGGATCACCTCGACCCGGCTGGGCGCGGCGGTGGCAGTGCCACTGATCACCGCCTATGTGCCCGACAGCTATGTCGCCCGCGCGCTGGACGACGTCTTCGCCCCGCAACCGGCACCCGCAGGCTATGACGCGCATTTCGGCCCCGGCCTGTCCCTGCGTCGCGGCTCGCTCAGGGCCAATGCGCGACACCGGGCCAGCCTGTTGGAGGAAATCAAGGCGCTGCATCCGCGATATCGCGAAATCGCGGTGCCCACCGAGATCGTGCATGGAACCGAAGATGACACCGTGAATTTCGACCTGCATTCGGCCACCCTGTCGCGGCAGATCCCCGGCGCGGTGCTGACCGCCCTGCCCGGCATCGGCCACATGCCCCAACATGTGGCGGCCGAGACAGTCGCCGAGGCGGTCCTGCGCGCCGCGACACGTGCGGGTTTGCGTTAATCGCCAACAGCTTCCATATTGAACCCAAACGGCAGCACAAGGGAGCGCGGGCAAATGATGGGCGCGGCAACAGGCGAGATTTCCCGCTATTTCAACGACAAGGCGCCAAAGGACATCCGCCGCGCCATCGAGAAGGCGGACAAGGACGATATCCTGAACCCCAGCTATCCCTATGACGCGGAAATGTCATCGAAAGCCTACCGGGCCGAGATGGAGGCCTTGCAGATCGAACTGGTCAAGCTTCAGGCCTGGATCAAGCAGAGCGGCGCCCGCGTCGCCATCCTGTTCGAAGGGCGTGACGCCGCCGGCAAAGGCGGCACCATCAAGCGGTTCCGCGAGAACCTGAACCCGCGCGGCGCCCGGGTGGTGGCGCTGGCCAAACCAACCGAGGCCGAGCGCAGCCAATGGTATTTCCAACGCTACATCCAGCATCTGCCCTCGGCGGGGGAATTGGTTTTCTACGACCGCAGCTGGTACAATCGCGGCGTGGTCGAACATGTGTTCGGCTGGTGCAGCGAAGACGAGCGCGAGCGCTTCTTTCGCCAGGTTCTGCCCTTTGAACATGACCTGACCGATGACGGCATCTATCTGTTCAAGTTCTGGCTGAACGTGGGCCGCGCCGAACAGCTGCGCCGGTTCCACGACCGCGAGCGCGACCCGTTGAAACAATGGAAGCTGAGCCCGGTCGACATTGCCGGGCTGGACAAATGGGAGGCCTATTCCGCCGCCATCTCGCAGACCCTGACCCGCAGCCATTCCGACAGGGCGCCCTGGACCGTGATCCGCTCGGACGACAAGAAACGCGCGCGGCTGGCGGCGATCCGCACCGTGCTTGCGGGCATCGACTATGACAACAAGGACCGGGACGCGGTCGGCCAGCCCGATGCGGCCATCTGCGGAGGCCCCGACATCTGGAATGCGTAAGCAGGGCTATCATCACGGCAATCTGAAACAGGCGCTGATCGACGCGGCGCTGGAGTTGATTCGCGCCAAGGGTCCAACCGGGTTCACCCTGTCCGAGGCCGCCAAGACCGCCGGGGTCACCCCCGCCGCAGTCTATCGCCATTTCGACGGGCGCGAAGAGCTGATCGCCGAGGCCGCCCGCCAGGGGTTCGAGATCTTTGCCGACCTGATGCAATATGCCTATGACAAGGGCCAGCCCTCGGCACTGGCCGCGTTCGAGGCGACAGGCCGCGCCTATCTGGCCTTTGCCCGCAAGCATCCGGGCCATTACATCGCCATGTTCGAAAGCGGCATCTCGGTCAATCGCAGCCCGGAACTGGCCGCTGCCGCCAACCGCGCCAAAGCGGTGCTGGAGCAGGCCGCCGCCGATCTGAGCGACCACATTCCCCCCGAAAAACGACCGCCCGCCGCCATGGTCTCGGCCCATATCTGGGCGATGAGCCACGGGGTGGTCGAGCTCTACGCCCGCAATGCCGGCGCCACCGCCCCCTTTGCGCCCGAGGATCTACTGGAATCCGGGGTCGGCATCTACCTGCGCGGGCTGGGCCTGATCCCGCCCGACTGACAAAGCCCCTTGTCTCGGGTGGGGTGTCCCGCTACCCAGACAGGGACATTGACGGAGTAAACTTGCCGTGAGCCATTCGATTTCCAACACCACCCTTGTCCGCCGCGACCGCCTGCGCCAGTTGCAACAACGGGAAAAAGCCTGGTTCGACCTGGAATTCCTCAAGGCCATGGCGCCCGACGATCGCAGCCGCTGCATCGACCTGTTGGACCAATCGAAATCGCAGCTGCGCCAGGACCTGTTCGCGCTGTGCCAGACCGGGTTCAAAGAGGGCGGTTTCTTTGTCGAATTCGGTGCCACCGACGGGATCGAGCTGAACAATTCCTACCTGCTGGAGACCGGCTTCGGCTGGAGCGGCATCCTGGCCGAACCGGCACGCGGCTGGCATGCCGCGCTCAAGGCCAACCGCGCCGCCACCATCGAAACCCGCTGCGTCTGGCACACATCAGGCGAAACGCTGGGCTTTACCGAGGCGCCGCGCGGCGAAAACTCGGGCATCTCGACCTTCGTCAAATCCTCGCGCCGCATCCGCGGCCAGAACTACAAGGTCGAAACGATCTCTCTGGTCGAGCTGCTGGAAACCCACAAGGCGCCCGCGCATATCGACTATATCTCGATCGACACCGAGGGCAGCGAGTTCGACATCCTGAACGCCTTCGACTTCGACCGCTGGACATTCGGGGTGATGACGGTGGAACACAACCACGCCCCCCAGCGCGAGGACATCCACGCCCTGCTGACATCCAAGGGGTATCGCCGGGTGCTGCCGGACATCTCGCGCTTTGACGACTGGTACCTGCGCGACGGGTGAGACCTCCCCTTTCTGGTTCGGACTGGATGGCCGCTGGTTCGCGCGTGATTTTGCGTTTTTTGGAGAAGCGTCGAGTTTCGCGCGTAATCAGTGCGGCTGCCGGGGGTTGCGCGCCATCAGACGGCGGCAAACAGGCGGAACTGGCGATGGGCGGGGAACGGTCATTCGCTAGTTCGATCATCAGAAGCAGCTTTGCGGACAATCCCGTCGTTAGCACATTTACGACAATGGCCGCTTCACGGGAGGCTGTCACGTGCGGCCTCAAAGCCGGTTGGCTGTAGCTGCACGACAGTCTTGCTCAGAGCTCGACACTGTTTATGAAAATGGTTGCTTCCTTTCCGAAGACTTGGCGAGTACGATGATGATCTATCGGATATTATTCGTACACATGTGACTGGGGGATTAAGATGTTACGGATGAAAACTTTCGTCGCTTCGTTTTGCTTGGCGCTTGGGATGTCAACCGCAGGTTACGCTGCGACAATAACGGGGGCGTATTCGGGAACCACGTGGCTCGAGATTTATTTCGACGATAGCAATCTCAACGGCTTGTTGGATTTTCCGGAGTTCACGGGTTGGACGGGGTACGATAATCTCGCTGGCTATGAGCTGTTGAATCCATTACTTTTTGCCATCGGTAGTGCAGAGCCGCTCCCGGCTATCGCGGTACAAGGTGGGGCCACCGCTTGCGCCCTCGAATTATTCTGCTTCACGTCTGTTACGGGCGGTTTGTTGTCGCTCGGCCCCGACCCGAATTGGAGGTTTACTTCCGACGCCGTCCCTCCCCCCCCGGTCCCACTACCCGCCGGGCTCCCGCTGCTGCTAACCGGTCTCGCAGGCTTCGCGGGATTGCGGTTGAGAAAGAAACGGGCTGCCAGGGTCTAAGTCGCCAAGCCCACCCCGGAACCATGCGTTCCAGCGCGTGAGATACTGCCCTAGGGGCGTCGGTTGGGTCCGATGCCCCTTTTGCTCGTAAAGCCGGGCGGCAGTCTCTGTCATCTTGGCGACGGTTTTCTCGGCGGCGCTCAGCACACCGTCGAGGAAGTGATACCCCAGAAAGTCAAAGCCCTTCGAGACGCGCCCGATGAAGGTCTTTTCGGGGTGAATGTCGAGGCGCAGGCCGTTCAGCACGAACCGCACCACCGCCATCGCCTTGCGGATTTTCCACCGGGTCGGGGTAAGAATGAGAATGTCATCCATGAACCGGACATAGAACAGACCGCTGCGTTCAAAACGCTGGTCCAGCTCATATAAGTAGAATGACGCCATCAGCGGGCTGAGAGGGCAGCCAAGCGAAATGCCGCGCCTGATGTCGACGAAGTTGCCGCCATCACAAATACTGCGCCGCAGGTATTGACCCAGGAGGTTCATCACCGTCCGGTTGGTGATATGCTCCGCCAACCTGTCCAGAAGCCGGTGATGGTCGATGCTGGCGTAGTAGGATTTGACATCCGTGCGCAGAACATACCCGTGATGGGGCAAATGTTGCGCGACCTGCCGGACGGCCTGCTTAGCCCCACCATGGCCTTTGATGTGTGTGCAGGAGGGCGATGAAGGCAGCACGTTGGCCAGACACAGGCTCATGGCCTTGAGCACCAGCGCATCGCGCGAGGTCCAGACATCGACGCTGGAGCCGTCTTTCAACTCGATACGGTCGAGAGCCTCAAAGCGATAGTTGCCGGTCAGCAGATGCTGCTGCAGCCGTTGCTTCTCCGAAGCCCAGTTGCGCCGAAACCACCAGATGTCAGCATTTGCGGGATAGTCCCGCCTCCGGTGGCAGAGCCACGCGTAGGCTTCCTCCAAGACGTCATTCGAGGTAATTCGTACGATCAGCATACCAGACGTTCGCGCGGGCTGTAGAAAACGCCAATATGGGCTCAAACCAGTCCCATGCTGCAAAGAGATCAAATGACCGGTCGCGGCTGTTTCATGGTTCTGCAAAGCCTCTCCCTGCACATCGCTTGTTACCGAATGGCATCGACCAAGGCCTCGATCAGTTCTGCAATGCAGAGCCATCGCCCCCCACACCCAACAACAAAAAAGGCCGCGCACTGCGCGGCCTTTTCCATGTTCTGGGTCCGAAACTTAGCGCTTCGAGAACTGGAACGAACGGCGGGCTTTGCGCTTGCCGTATTTCTTACGCTCGACCACGCGGCTGTCGCGGGTCAGGAAGCCGGCGGCCTTGAGCGCGCCACGCAGCGAGGGATCGTAGAGTTGCAGCGCCTTCGAGATGCCGTGCTTGACCGCGCCGGCCTGACCGGTCAGGCCGCCGCCCTTGACGGTCGCCATCACGTCGAACTGGCCTTCGACACCGGCCACCTGGAACGGCTGGCGCAGGATCAGCTGCAGAACGGGGCGCGCGAAATAGGCGTCCTGGTCCTTGCCATTGACGACGACCTTGCCCGAACCCGGCTTGATCCAGACACGGGCGACCGCGTCTTTCCGCTTGCCGGTGGCATAGGAGCGGCCCAGCTCGTCGCGAACGGGTTCGCGCGGCTCGTCTGCGGCCACGGTTTCGAGGCCTGCGACGGCGCTCAGCTCTTCGAGAGTGTTGATCTGATCAGCCATCGGTTTCAGCTCCGGGTGTTTTTCTTGTTCATGGACTTGACGTCCAGAACTTCGGGGGCCTGGGCTTCATGCGGGTGCTCGGTCCCGGCATAGATGCGCAGGTTGGTCATCTGCTGACGCGACAGGCGGTTGCCCGGCAGCATGCGCTTGACGGCCTGATAGACCACGCGCTCGGGGTGTGCCCCCTCGAGGATCTGCTGCTTGGTGCGCGACTTGATGCCGCCCGGGTGGCCGGTGTGCCAGTAGAAGTGCTCTTCGCGCTTCTTGCCGGTGATCTGCACCTTGTCGGCATTGATGACGATGACGTTGTCGCCCATATCCATATGCGGAGTGAATGAGGCCTTGTGCTTGCCACGCAGGCGCATGGCGACGATCGAGGCGAGGCGGCCCAGAACGACACCCTCGGCGTCGATCAGGATCCACTTCTTGTCGATGTCTGCAGGAGTTGCAGAGAAGGTTTTCATGGCAGGATGGTCCTGTTTGATGTGAAAGACCGGCCGCAACGACCGGTCCTAATCCGATGGGCGGTTTCTAAGGAGATGTATGGGGCGGGTCAAGCGCATGTTGCGCGATTTAATCACGCAAAAACAATGACTTATAAAATAGGTATTATTTTACCCCAAGAAAATCAGACACTGATCTGCTCGGGCGGGTTGTCCAGCAGCGCGCGCAACCGCATCATCGCTGCCTCGAACCGCTCCAGCGAGACATGGGCGTTCATCGCGATGCGCACCGCATTTGGCGCGCGCCCGTCGCGCAGGGCAAACTCGTCGGCCGAACGCACCTGCACCCCTGCCCGCTCGGCGGCGCGGGTAAATGCGGCCGAGCGCCAGCCCGATGGCAGCCGCAACCAGACAAAAGGCACTGCCGAATCCCAAACCAGATCGAACCCGCCCAGCGTGTTGACCGTGACGCGCACATATTCAGCCATGCGCTGCTGGACCGCGCGGGCCAGATCGCGGGCGCGCAGGTCGCTCAGCATCAGCCGGGTCAGTTCCGCCAGCGGTTGGGCCAGGCCGAAATAGCCATATTCGGCCGAGCGGCGCAGCCCCGCGCTCTGCCCTTCGGGCGCGATGGCAAAGCCCACCCGCAGCGCCGGGGTCAGTGTCTTTGAGATGGACGAGACATGCCAGCCCCGCTCGGGCGCCAACGCCCGATAGCTGGGCGCCTGAGGCTCTCCCATCCGGTAACAATCGTCCTCGATGATTTGCAGGTCATGCTTGCGGGCGACCTCGACCACCTCCTTGCGGCGCTCCAGCGGCGAGCGGCAGCCGGTCGGGTTCTGCACCTCGGGTGAGACGCAGATCGCCTGCGCCGGGGTCTGGCGCGCGGTCAGGTCCAGCGACATCGGGTCAATGCCCCATTTGTCCATCCGCACCCCGATCACGTCGGCCCGCATCAACTCTGCCGCGCGCCGGAACCCGGCATAGGACAGGTCCTCGACCAGAACCACCGGCTTGGGCCCCTTGAACACGGTCTGGAACACAACGCAAAGCCCGTTCTGTCCGCCATGGGTCAACACGATATCATCCGCCGTCAGTGGCCCCAGCGGCAGATCGGACATCCAGTCCGCCACCGCCTGGCGCACCCCGGCATAGGCATCGCGGGTGGGATAGTTCAGGAACATCGCCGGATCAGCCTGCGCCACCTTTTGCAGACATTCGCGGATCAGCGCCACCTGCCCCATATCGGCCAGACGCGGGCTGAACAGGCTGACATTGTTGTCATTCCGCTCATCCAGAAGATAGAGCTGCCGCGACCAGACATCATCCAGCACCGGGCGTTTGGGCGGCGCCACGAATGTGCCGCGCCCCACCTCGGCATTCAGCAGCCCCTCGTCGGTCAGGATCGTATAGGCCCGCGCCACGGTTCCGGGGGTAATGCCCAGTTTATAGGCAAGCTCCCGCACCGGCGGCAGTTTCACCCCAACCTCCAGGTCCTTGGCATCAATCGCTTTTCGGATGACGTCGGCAACCAGAGTGTACTTGGCGCCTTTGGCCTGCGGCAAGGAGTCGGGCCAAATTGTACCCATTACAATCTTTCCTTTGATCTTGGGACAATTTCGAATGTATCAAACATATGTACCAAGTAAATGAAACTTGTGTCAATACAATTTTTGAAAGGACCCATGTCATGACCCGCATGATGCATTCGCCCGCTCTGATGCTGCTGAACGCCAGCCCCCGGCTGCCGCTGATCGCCGCTCTTGCCGTGCGTTTCGCCGCGACCGTGACCAAATGGGAACAACGTCGGCGAACCCGGCTCAATCTGGGCAAGCTCGACGATCACCTGCTGCGCGATGTGGGTCTGACCCGACAGGCCGCCCGCGACGAGGCTGCCCGCCGCTTCTGGCAGGGCTGAAACGGAATCCCCAGTCCCTTCATTGGGACCTCTTCACTGGCCGGGGCTTGCCCCGGCCTTTTTTCATCCGAACTGCGCGGCGGCAGAGCCCTGCGGCGGGATCGAATAGGTCATGCTGGCCCGCGCCACTGGTTTGTCGGACCCTTCGGAGAACATAAGGATATCCCCCACCGCCAACGAGCGGCCAAGTTTCAGCAGGCGGCACTGCGCCACGATCTGGGCGCCGCCCTCGGGCTTGCGCATGAAGTCCATCGAACAGTTGGTGGTCACCGCCAGCGCCTGCCGCCCCAGCCGCGCAAGCACCATCGCATAGACGCAGACATCGGCCAGCGCGAACATCGACGGCCCCGAGACGGTACCACCCGGGCGCAAATGCCGCTCGGCGGTCAACAGCCGCATGGTGATCGTGTCCTCGGTCAGATCGTCGATGGCGAAATCCTCGCGCACCTGCGGGAACACCTCGGCCAGGTATTGCGACAATTCCTCCCGGTTCAGTGCCAACGCCATGCTTTCCCTCCTCGTCTCCTGCGCCTAGAGTTGCCCCGAGTTTGGTAGGGAGGGCAAGATGGCAATTCTGGAACGTCGCGACACGGGGGCGGTGGCCCATCTGACCATGAACGCGCCCGAGCGGCTGAACGCGCTCAGCGACGAGATGCTGGCGGCGCTTCAGGCCGAGTTCGACGCGCTGCGCGACGACGCGCGCATCCGCGCGGTGATCCTGTCCGGCGCGGGCAAGGCGTTCTGCGCGGGCCACGACCTGAAACAGATGACCGCCGGGCGTCAGGCCGAGGATGGCGGCAAGGCCTACTTCAAGGATCTGTTCGACCGCTGCGCCCGGATGATGATGACCATCCAGTCGCTGCCCCAGCCGGTGATTGCCCAGGCCCATGGCATCGCCACCGCTGCCGGCTGCCAGTTGGTCGCGACCTGCGACATGGCCGTCGCCGCCGAGGGCACCCGGTTCGGCGTCAATGGCGTCAATATCGGCCTGTTCTGCTCGACCCCGATGGTCGCGCTCAGCCGCAATATCCCGCGCAAGCAGGCGTTCGAGATGCTGACCACCGGTCAATTCATCGAGGCCAGCCGCGCCGCCGAACTGGGGCTGGTCAACCGGGTGGTGCCCGCCGCCGATCTCGAGGCCGAAACCCGCGCGCTGGCCGACACCGTGGCGGGCAAGCTGGGCGCGGCGGTTCGGATCGGCAAGGAAGCGTTTTATCGCCAGCAAGTGCTGCCGCTGGATCAGGCCTATGCCTATACCGGCGAGGTGATGGTGGAAAACTTGCTCTATCGCGACACCGCCGAGGGAATCGCCGCCTTTATCGAGAAGCGCGACCCCGATTGGCGCCAGTAATCGGATCATCGCACCAATCCACGGGAATTGTTTCCAAATTTGCGCTTTCAATCGGGGCAACACTGTGGCAAAGCTGGGGCAAGGTAAATGCCTTGACGACTTTTGGGTCGCCGTGGGCGGAAGGTCCCTCCTAGCCGGCTCTCTCTCCGGCATTGACATTCCCGCAGCGGCGACCCCAAAAATCTCCCGTCTTTGATCCGCCACAATTGCCGCGCTGGCCAAACGCGTGACGTATTTTCGGTTGACAGCGCCTTGGACAGGCGAAAGAGGGCCACACTCGATCATTGCACCATGCCGCGCCCTGCCCTATGTGGCAGACCATGACAGACAGATTGCATATCGTGGGCGGCGGCATGGCCGGGTCCGAGGCCGCCTGGCAGGCGGCACAACAGGGTATCGACGTGGTAATCCACGAGATGCGCCCCACCGTCGGCACCTTCGCACATCAGACCGGCAACCTGGCCGAGATGGTCTGCTCGAACTCGTTCCGCTCGGATGATGACGAACAGAACGCCGTGGGCCTGCTGCACTGGGAGATGCGCGCGGCGGGCGGGCTGATCATGTCCGCCGCCGATGCCCACCGCCTGCCTGCCGGAGGCGCGCTGGCAGTGGATCGCGACCCGTTTGCCGAGACCGTGACCGCCCGGCTGCACGCCCATCCCCGCGTCTCGGTCACCGCCGAGGAAGTGACCGAACTGCCCCGCGACGGGCACTGGATCTTTGCCACCGGCCCGCTGACCTCGCCCACGCTTGGCGCTGCCATCCAGGCCGAGACCGGGGCCGAGGCGCTGGCCTTTTTCGACGCCATCGCGCCCATCGTCTATGCCGACACGATCGACATGTCGCGCGCCTGGATGCAATCGCGTTATGACAAGGGCGAGACCGAGGAAGAGCGCACCGCCTATCTGAACTGCCCGATGGACCGCGACCAGTACGAGGCCTTCATCGACGCGCTGCTGGCCGCCGACAAGACCGAGTTTCACGAGGGCGAGACCGCAACCTATTTCGACGGCTGCCTGCCGATCGAGGTGATGGCCGAACGTGGCCGCGAAACCCTGCGCCATGGCCCGATGAAGCCGGTTGGCCTGACCAATCCGCACCAGCCCGACGTCAAACCCCATGCGGTGGTGCAGCTGCGCCGCGACAATGCGCTGGGTACGCTCTATAATATCGTGGGCTTTCAGACCAAGATGAAATACGGTGCCCAAACCGCTGTTTTCAAAACCATTCCCGGCCTGGAAAACGCCAGCTTTGCCCGTTTGGGTGGCATCCATCGCAACACCTTCCTGAACTCGCCGACCCTTCTGGATGCGCAGATGCGGTTGAAATCGCGCCCCAATATCCGCTTTGCCGGGCAGATCACCGGGGTCGAGGGCTATGTGGAAAGTGCGGCCATGGGCCTTTTGGCCGGGCGGCTGGCCGCGGCCGAGATCCAGGGTCGCAACCTGCCCGAGGTGCCGCAAGACAGCGCCATGGGCGCGCTGATCCACCACATCACCGGCGGCGCCGAGGCGAAGACCTTTCAACCGATGAACGTCAATTTCGGCTTGTTCCGCCCGGTCGACGGACTGAAGGGCGGTCGCCGGGGCCGCAAGGACCGTTACAAGGCCTATACCGATCGCGCCAAGGAAGCCTGGTCCACCTGGCTAACCGAGGCTCAGAACGGGTAAATATCATGCGCTTTCTTATTGAAAAAACATGACTTTTACCACCCGCTTTGCACCATCCCCCACCGGCCCGCTGCATCTGGGTCATGCCTATTCGGCAATCCTGGCCCATGACATGGCCCGCGCCGCCGAGGGCAGGTTCCTGTTGCGGATGGAAGATACCGACCTGCAACGCAGCAAACCGGAATGGGATGCGCAGATCATTGACGACCTAACGTGGCTGGGCCTGACCTGGGACGGCCCCATACTGCGCCAGTCGCAGCAGCTTTCCTCATACGACTTTGCCCTGCGCGCGCTTGCCGATCTGAACCTGCTCTATCCCTGCTCGTGCAGCCGCAGCCAGATACAGGCCGCGCTGGCCGCCCCGCAAGAGGGCGTCACGCATGAGGTCTATCCCGGCCTCTGCAAACACCGCCCGATGGCAAGCCGCCGGGACGGTGATGCGCTGCGCCTGCATCTGGACCGGGCGCTGGCATTGTTTGACGGCGCCTATCCGCAATTCACCGAGACCGGACCTCGCCATGCAGGTACCCATCAAATCGACCCGAAACAGGCCATGGCCCGGATCGGCGATGTCGTCCTGTCCCGCAAGGGCGAAGATATCGTCGCCTATTTCCTGGCCTCGGCGCTGGATGACGTGGCTCAACGCATCACTCATGTAATCCGGGGCGAGGACCTGTTCGACTTCACCGCGATACAGGTCATTCTGCTGGCGCTTCTCGACCTGCCGATCCCGATCTATCACCATCACCGCCTGATCCGGGACGAGATCGGCAAGCGGATGGCCAAGCGCGACGATGCCCGCGCCATTGCGAAATACCGGGCCGAGGGCGCCAACCCCGCCGAGATCCGCGCCATGGTCGGGCTCTGAGCGTCAGACCATCGGCGCCATCAGCTCCACCTCTTCACCCTCGCGAACAGCGTTATAGAAACAGCTGCGCCGGTTGGTGTGACAGGCCGGGCCGGTCTGACGTACCGTGACCAGCAGGCAATCGCGATCGCAATCGACGCGGAAATCCACCAGTTCCTGCACATGGCCAGAACTTTCGCCCTTGACCCAGAAGCTTTGACGCGAGCGCGACCAATAGGTCACCCGCCCGCTTTCCAGCGTGCGCGCCACCGCCTGGGCATTCATCCAGGCCATCATCAGAACCTCACCCGTGGCGGCATCCTGGGCGATGGCCGGAATCAGCCCCGCAGCGTCATACTTTAGTGTCGAAGGGTCGAAGGACATGGCCAAAAACCTTTTGCATCCGGATGTTCGCCCACTATGTATGGGGAACAGCGAACGAGGGAAAGCCATGTCCGGCGAGACCGATCTGATCAAGCTCTATTCCGGCCGTATCCTGGCGCTGGCGGCGGATATCCCGCATCTCGAGCGGCTGGACAGCCCCGACGCCACCGTCAAGAAACGCTCGCCGCTTTGCGGATCCACCGTGACGGTGGACGTGAAGCTGCGCGACGGGCGTATCGACCAGTTCGGCCAGGATGTGAAGGCCTGCGCGCTGGGTCAGGCCGCCGCCGCCGTTGTGGGCGCCGCGGTTGTAGGCACCACCCGCGCCCAGATCGAGGCTGCCCGCGACCAGCTCAAGGCGATGCTGAAACAGGATGGGCCGGTGCCCGATGCCCCTTTTGACGGGCTCGAAGTTCTGATCCCCGCGCGCGATTACAAGAATCGCCATGCCTCAATCCTGTTGACGCTGGAGGCGACGGCCGAGGCGTTGGAACAGGCCGAACGCGCAAACTGCGCCTGACCGGATCAGGGGGCGCTGCCCCCGTCGCCAAAGGCGAGTCCCCCGGAGTATTTCCCGCGGAATGAAGATACCGGTAGTGCTGCTTCTTTCTGGTTCCAAATACTCCGGAGCGCGAGGCGGAGCCTCGCAAAAAAACCGCCGCTCCTCCCGGGCAGGAGGGCGGCGGCAGGTTGTGCGGGTCTCGTATGGGGTCCGGTCCGCGACGCCATGAGCCGAGGCGCGGCCCAGGAAGGGTCTTGGGATAGGCAGGTCACCCTTGCATCGAATGGGACAGGATGCGCGCGGAAACCGGGTACGAGATCGCAGGCAGAAACAGTCAGAACGTGCCGGGCAGCAGCAGAGCCGCAACCAGCATCACCACCAACGAGGCGGCCCCGGCGGCATCCTGCAACAGGGTATGCTGCGAGCGGCTCAGGACGGTCTTGATCTGGGTCAGCATCGGCTCTCTCCTCCGGGCGTCAGTTAATCCTTTGTTGACCTTTTGTTCTCACATCTCGCCGAGTCGGTAAAGAACTTTTTAAGAACATTTGTGAACTTTCAGGGGGAGTCGGGCTCAACCCACTGAAATCAAACGGATCGCCTGATCCTGTTTCATCAGCCACAGCAGGATGCGGGCCGCGCGGCCGCGCTCGCTGTTCAGCTCGGGGTCCTGGGCCAGAAGCGCGCGGGCATCCGTCTGCGCCGTGGCCATCAGCGCGGTATGTCGTTCCAGATCGGCGATACGAAATTTTGGCAGGCCCGATTGCGCGGTCCCGATCAAATCGCCAGCGCCGCGCATGTCCAGATCGGTCTCGGCGATGCGGAACCCGTCCTCGGTCTCGCGCAGAACCTCAAGCCGGCGACGGCCGCCCTCGGTCAGGGGCGGTTGATACATCAGCAGACAGGTCGAGGCCGCTTCGCCTCGCCCCACCCGGCCGCGCAGCTGATGCAGCTGCGCCAGGCCGAAAATCTCGGCCCGTTCGATCACCATGATGGTGGCGTTGGGGACGTTCACCCCCACCTCGATCACCGTGGTGGCGACCAGAACCTGGGTCTCGCCCGCCTGGAACGCGGCCATGGCAGCGTCTTTCTCGGCTGGCGGCATCTGACCATGGACCAGCCCGACCACGCCCTCGCCCAGCACCGCGCGCAGGCGCTTGAACCGGTCCTCGGCCGCGGTCAGATCGCTGACTTCGGATTCGTCCACCAGCGGGCAGACCCAATAACATTGCCGCCCCTCAGAGATGGCGCGGCGCAAATGATCGATTACCTCATCCATCCGCTCGGTGCTAATCACGGCTGTGCGGATCGGTTTGCGCCCGGGCGGTTTCTCGTCCAGCACCGAGACATCCATGTCGCCATATTGCGCCAGCGCCAGGCTGCGCGGGATCGGCGTGGCGGTCATCACCAGAACATCGGCGCCCATCCCCTTTTCCGCCAGTTCCATCCGCTGGCGCACCCCGAACCGGTGCTGCTCATCGACGATGGCCAGCCGCAGATCGGCAAATTCCACATCCGCCTGGAACACCGCATGGGTGCCGACCAGAATCGAGATATCGCCGCGTTTCAGCGCCGCCAGCTTGGCGCGCCGCTCGGCCCCCTTGTCGCGGCCTGTGAGCAGTTCAAGCACCACGCCCGCCTCTTCGGCCAATGGGCGCAACCCTTCGAGATGCTGGCGCGCGAGGATCTCGGTGGGGGCCATCATCACCCCCTGCCCGCCCGCCTCGACCGCGACCAGCAGCGCCATGAAGGCCACCAGCGTCTTGCCCGCCCCCACATCACCCTGCAACAGCCGGTTCATCCGCGCGGGCGCGGCCATGTCGGCGGCGATCTCCTCGATCGCGCGGGCCTGAGCGTTGGTGGGGCGATACGGCAGGCTGGCCAGCACCCGCGATTGCAGCGCGCCGGTCGCCACGCTGGAGATGCCGCGCGCCTTGCGCTCGCGTCGCCGCGCCAGCGCAAGGGTCATCTGATGGGCAAACAGCTCGTCATATGCCAGCCGCATCCGCGCCGGGGCGGTGGCGGCCACATCATCCAGCCCTTCGGGCGCGTGGGCGGCACGCATGGCGTCAGCCCAACCCGGCCAGCCCTCGCGCGCGCGCAGGGCCGGGTCGATCCACTCGTCCAGATCGGGCAGCCGCGCCAGTGCCGAACGCGCCGCCTTATAGGCGGTTTTCTGGCTGATGCCCTGGGTCAGCGGATAGACCGG
This sequence comes from Ruegeria sp. YKSF070, assembly GCF_059612725.1. Taxonomy (NCBI): domain Bacteria; kingdom Pseudomonadati; phylum Pseudomonadota; class Alphaproteobacteria; order Rhodobacterales; family Roseobacteraceae; genus Ruegeria; species Ruegeria sp. YKSF070. The sequence continues at coordinate 139,681 of NZ_JBXWRD010000007.1, forward strand.
TTCGAATTCCGGGATCTCGCCCGCCTCGGCCACCGGCAGGATATGGTCGGGATGGACCATGTTGGCCATGCCATCGAACAGTTCGACCTTCCCCGACACGACACGGCGCGACCCCTCGGGCAGCACCTTTTTCAAATAGTCGCCGCGCGCATGAAAGAAGACCAGCTGGAAATCGGCCTGCGCATCCTCGACAAAGATACGATAGGCACCGCCGCGCCCGCGGGCCGGGCGATGGGCGCCGACCGTCACCTCGACCGTCAGCGTCGCGGGCAGATCAGCACCCCGGATCGTGTCGCGCCGACGCCGGTCGACAACGGAATAAGGCAGCGAAAACAACAGGTCGCGCGGGGTTTCCACATCCAGATGCGCAAACAGCTGCGCGGTCTTGGGTCCCACCCCTTCGAGCGTCTCCAGACCCGCGAACAGCGGGAAGAGCTGTTCCGGCCGCCCGCTCATAGCCCCTCGATCAGCGTCAGCCAGCCATCCTCGTCCAGGGTCTCGATCCCCAGGCTCTCGGCGGTCTTGAGCTTGGAGCCGGCGCCGGGCCCCGCCACCAGCAGATCGGTTTTCTTGCTGACAGACCCCGCGACCTTCGCCCCCAGCGCCTCGGCCCGCGCCTTGGCCTCGGCCCGGGTCATCTTTTCCAGCGAGCCGGTAAAGACCACGGTCTTGCCCGCGACCGGGCTGTCGCGCGCCGGGGCATCGGGGGGGATCACCGTCAGATGCGCGGTCAGCCGGTCAAAGGCAGCGCGCTCGTCTGTATTGGCAAAGGCATCCGACAGCGACAGGCCCAGCGTGGCGCCGATCCCGTCGACGCCGATCAGGTCGGCCCATGCGGCGGCGGCCTCGGGCGGCACCTCTTGCGCGGCGATCACGGCAGCGCGGGTATCGCTGATGCGGGCGCGGCGCCCTTCGGCCTGGGCCTGCTGGCGCTCCTGCTCCTCGGCGGTGTCGGCGGCACGATGGGCCAGTGCGGCGGGGCGGGCTGTGTCCAGTGCCGCTGCCATCGCGTCCCAGTCGCGGTAATGCAGCGCCAGATCCTTGGCGCCCACCTCGCCCACATGTCGGATGCCCAGGGCAAAGATCAGGCGGGCCAGCGGAATGCGGCGCTTGTCGTCGATGGCCTGAAACAGGTTGGTTGCCGATTTCTCGCCCCAGCCCTCGCGGTTCTTCAACTGTTGTAGCCCTTCGCCATAGCGGCTGCGCAGCTCGAAGATATCGGCAGGTTCGCGGATCCAGCCGTCGGCGTGGAACTGTTCCACCTGCTTGGCGCCCAGCCCCTCGATGTCAAAGGCGGCGCGGCTGACGAAATGCTTGAGCTTTTCCACCGCCTGCGCCGGGCAGATCACGCCCCCGGTACAGCGGCGCACGGCATCGCCGTCCTCGCGAATGGCGAGGCTGCCGCACTCAGGACATTGCGTCGGGAAATCAAAGGGCTGCGCATCCTCCGGCCGCTTGCTCAGATCGACATCGGCGATCTTGGGAATCACGTCACCGGCGCGATAGACCTGCACCCAGTCGCCGACGCGGATATCCTTGCCGTCGCGAATCTCTTGTCCCCGGCTGTCGCGCCCGGCGATGTAATCCTCGTTATGCAGGGTGGCGTTCGACACCACCACTCCGCCCACGGTGACCGGGGTCAGCCGCGCCACCGGGCTGAGCGCACCGGTGCGCCCCACCTGGATATCGATCGCCTCGAGCCGGGTCCAGGCAAGTTCGGCCGGGAATTTATGCGCGATCGCCCAACGTGGCGTGGTCGACCGAAAGCCGAGCCGCGCCTGAAGAGACAGCTCGTCAAGTTTGTAGACCACTCCGTCGATGTCATAGCCAAGCGTCGCGCGCTGTGCCTCGATATCGCGATACTGCGCGATCATGGCCCCCAGGTCGGCGCAGCGGCGGGTTAGCGGGTTGGTCTGAAATCCAAGGCTGGCCAGCCGCCCGATCGCCTGCATCTGCGTTTCTGCCAGCGGTTCCGAGAGTTCACCCCAGGAATAGGCGAAGAATCGCAAAGGCCGCGCGCGGGTGATCGCGGCGTCGAGTTGGCGCAGCGAGCCGGCGGCGGCGTTGCGGGGATTCGCAAACAGCTTGCCGCCCTCGGCCTCTTGCCGGGCGTTGAGTGCGGCGAAATCCGCATGGCTCATATAGACCTCGCCGCGCACCTCCAGCACCTCGGGCGCGCCCTCGATCCGGGCCGGGATATCGGCGATGGTGCGGGCATTGGCGGTGACATTCTCGCCCACCTCGCCATCGCCCCGGGTCGCCGCCTGCACCAGAACGCCCTGTTCATAGCGCAGCGACAGGGACAAACCGTCGATCTTGGGCTCGGCGGTATAGGCCAGCGGCGCCTCGGAATCGAGGCCCAGATACTTGCGGATCGAGCGGTCAAAATCGGTGACGTCCTCATCGTCAAAGGCATTACCCAGCGACATCATCCGCACCGCATGAGTGACCTTGGAGAAGCCCTCGCCCGGGCGAGCGCCCACCTGCTCGCTGGGGCTGTCGGCGCGTTTGAGATGGGGGAAACGCGCCTCGATCGCGGCATTGCGCTGTTTCAGCGCGTCATACTCCGCATCGGACATCTCGGGCGCGTCCTGGGTATGATAGGCGAGGTTCGCCTGCGCCAGCAAACCGGCCAGTCGTTCCAGTTCATGCGCGGCTTCCGCCTCGGTCATTTTTTCGATGGGTTCTGAAACTGTCATGGCCCCGCCCGGTCTGTCTGGTCTTTGCGACCAGTGATAGGGCGAGGCCATGGTCAGGTCCAGATCAGTCTGCGTGAGTGGTGGTGCCGCGCTGGACTCGCGACTGGCTGTTCAGGCGTTGACCGCGATCCGCGGATCGGGCAACCCGTCGGCCTGAGGATCGCGCAGCACATAGCCCCGTCCCCAGACCGTTTCGATGTAATTCTCTCCTCCGGTTGCATTGCTTAACTTCTTGCGAAGCTTGCAAATGAACACGTCGATAATCTTCAATTCGGGTTCGTCCATGCCGCCATAAAGATGGTTCAGGAACATCTCCTTTGTCAGGGTCGTGCCCTTGCGCAGCGACAGCAGTTCGAGCATCTGATATTCCTTGCCGGTCAGATGCACCGGCTGACCCTCGACCTCGACCGTCTTGGCATCGAGGTTGACGGAGATCTTGCCGGTGCGGATCACCGACTGTGAATGCCCCTTGGACCGACGGATAATCGCGTGAATGCGCGCGACCAGTTCCTCGCGGTGGAAGGGTTTGGTCAGGTAGTCGTCGGCGCCAAAGCCGAAGCCCTTGATCTTGCTCTCTGTATCGTCGACGCCGGACAGGATCAGGATGGGGGTTTCGATCCGCGACATGCGCAACTGGCGCAATACCTCATGCCCGTTCATGTCGGGCAGATTGATGTCGAGCAGGATCAGGTCGTAGTCGTAAAGCTTCGCCAGGTCGATGCCTTCTTCGCCCAGATCGGTCGCATAGACGTTCAGATTGGCATGGGTCAGCATCAACTCGATGCTCTTGGACGTCGTCGGATCATCCTCGACTAGAAGTATGCGCATCTCAAGTTCTCCGCCTTAAACGCTATTCCGTACTGGAATTAACCGTGACGAATAAAGGTTAATCTGCCGTTACCGATATTCACATTATGTAAGATCAACCTAAAGTTGTCGATATCTTTTTAGCGCAGTCACCTTCAATGCATCTTTCCCGTGTTCGGCCAGGGCCGAGACCCAGCTGTTGAACTCCTCATCGCTCAGACCATAGGTCTGCTTCGCCTCTGTCAGCGTGATCAGCCCATAAATGACCCCCCGGACCACCGCGATCTTGCGCGATGCAACCCAACGGCGCGTATTGGCCGGCGGCAAATCCGCGCGCGTAATGATAGAGCCATCCGGCAGGGTGACAGATCGGGGGCCTTCAACCTTTCGCAAGAACATCACCTATCCCTTCTTGTGTCAGGGCAACATTGGCGACAGCCTACTTAATGCCGGGTGAAACCGCCCCTTGAGAGTAGTTCGGATTTTCCTATATTCTGCCGGTCTCCCTTAATCTTCAGGAGTTGCCCGGATGGCGCTGGACACCGAAACGCCGCTGAACACGCTTGGCTTTGCCAAACCGCCCTCGGAAACGCGGGTGGTCGTTGCCATGTCGGGCGGCGTCGACAGTTCGGTCGTGGCCGCCTATCTGGCCGATCAGGGCTATGACGTGGTGGGCGTCACTTTGCAGCTATACGATCATGGCGCAGCCCTGGCCAAGAAAGGCGCCTGTTGCGCCGGGATCGACATCCATGACGCCCGCCGCGTCGCCGAAGAGCGCGGTTTTCCCCATTACGTGCTGGATTACGAGAACATCTTCAAGGATGCGGTGATCGACGAGTTCGCCGACAGCTATCTGGCCGGTGCCACACCGGTCCCGTGCATCCGCTGCAATGAACGGGTGAAGTTCAAGGACCTGCTGGAAACCGCCCGCGATCTCGAGGCCGACTGCATGGCCACCGGCCATTACATCCAGCGCAAGATGGGCCCGAACGGACCCGAGCTGCATTGTGCCGAGGATGCCAACCGCGACCAGTCCTATTTCCTGTTCTCGACCACGCCGGAACAGCTCGACTATCTGCGCTTTCCGCTGGGCCACCTGCCCTCCAAGGACGCGACCCGCGAAATGGCCGCGCAATATGGCCTGGCCGTGGCCGACAAGCCCGACAGCCAGGACATCTGTTTCGTGCCCAACGGCAACTATGCCAGCGTGATCGAGAAACTGCGCCCCGGCGCCGCCGAACCGGGCGAGATCGTGCATGCCGATGGCCGCGTGCTGGGCAGCCACGAGGGCGTCATCCACTACACGATCGGCCAGCGCCGCGGCCTGGGCATCGGCGGCCTCAGCGATCCGCTTTATGTGGTGCGCCTAGACGTGGACAAGAAACAGGTTGTCGTCGGACCCAAGGAGATGCTGGCCACCCGCACCATCCCGGTGCGCGAGATCAACTGGCTGGGCGATGAACCTTTCACATCGCGCCCCGAATGGCACCTGTCGGTCAAGGTCCGCTCGACCCGCCCCCCGCGCGAGGCGATCGTACGCCCGATCAGCGAGACAGAGGCCGAGGTGGAACTGCTGACGCCCGAGGAGGGCGTGTCGCCCGGACAGGCCTGCGTTTTCTACGAAAGCGACGGTAGCCGCATCTTTGGCGGCGGCTGGATCTGGCGTGGGTATTGAGACGCTTCAGACCCCGCGCCTGACCCTCTGCCCGATGCGGGCAGAGCATGCCCCTGCCCTGCATGCCGTCTTTGGCGATCCAGAGGCGATGTGCTTCTTTGGCGAGACCCACAAAGACCTGGCACAGACCGAACGATGGGTCGCCGGAACGCTGGCCGAACCTGCTGAACAGTGCCGTGAATACGTGCTGCTTGAGGATGGTTTGGCGATCGGCAAGGCCGGGCTGTGGGCCGTGCCCGAGCTTGGCTTCTTTCTGCGCCGGGATCGCTGGGGCCAGGGGCTGATGCGCGAAGCCTTGACTGCGCTCATACCCCATTTGTTCGCGACCCTGCCGCTTGATCATATCCGGGCCGATGTCGACCCGCGCAACGCGGCCTCTCTGGCGTTGTTGCACCAGCTTGGATTTGTCGAGACCCATCGGGCCAGCCGAACGATCCAGATCGCCGGGGAATGGGCGGACAGCGTTTATCTGGAACTTGAACGGAGCAATGTCGGCGGCTAGCCCGGCAACCGGTCCAGCACCGCCTGCGCCGCGCGCAGACCCGGCGGGGTGCCGCCCCGGCCCAGACGCTCCATCGTCAGGCGCATCGCCGCGTCCTGCGCGGCAGGGTCGGCATGCACCGCCGCCAGCCGCGCCGCGATGTCTTCGGGCGTGCAGGCGGGGCCCAGGCATTCCGGCACCACCCGCGTCTCGCTGACCAGATTGACCAGCGTCACCGTGTCGATGGTGACCATCCGTTCGGCGATCTTCTGGGTCAGCCAGTTCACCTTGTAGGCGATCACCATAGGCGTGCCCGCTGCTGCCAGTTCCAGCGACACCGTGCCCGAGGCCGCCAATGCCAGATCAGCAGCAGCAAAAGCCGCGCGCTTGCGCATGGCGGCTTGCCCAGGCGCCAGCCCGCGCGGATCGACCAGCACCGGCGCACCGGGCCACTCGGCCACCTGCTGCGCCACCTGTTCGGCCACATGCGGCACCACCGGCACCACCACCCGCATATCGGGATGCTCCGGCAGGAACCGCCTGAGTGCCGCGCCAAAGACGGGCGCCAGACGCTCGACCTCACCCCGCCGCGAGCCGGGCAGTGCCAGCAGCACCGGCGCCGCGCCCAGCCCCAGTTCGTCCCGCAGCGCGGCGATATCCTCCCCGGTCGCCTCGGGTTCGGTCACCACCGGGTGGCCGACAAAGTCGCACTCCATCCCGGCTCGCTCCATATAGGGCGGCTCAAAGGGCAACAGCGCCAGCACATGGTCGATGACCTTGGCCATCTTGTCGGCCCGCCCGGGCCGCCAGGCCCAGACGCTGGGCGCCACGTAATGCACGGTGCGGATATCGCTCGCCTCTTTGACCAGCCGCGCCACCCGCAGGCTGAAATCGGGGCTGTCGATGGTGATCATCACATCGGGACGCATCGCCAGCACCGCCTGGGCGGTCTCGGCGATGCGGCGCTTGAGGTGGAAATATTTCGGCAGCACCTCGACCAGACCCATAATCGAAAGCTCGGCCATGGGAAAGCGGCTTTCCAGCCCCTCCGCCTCCATCGCGGGTCCACCGACCCCGTCAAACTGCACATCGGAGCAGAGCTGACGCAGGCCCGCCATCAGCGCTCCGCCAAGCCGGTCGCCCGAAGGTTCGCCCGCAAGGATAAAGACGCGCATCAGGCGTCCGGTCCCGCAACAAACAGAAAGAGGCCCAGCCGGTCACATTCCGCGATCACCCGGTCACGCTCCAGCACGATGACGCCGCCCGCTGCGATCACCAGCCCCGAGAGGCCCGCCACCACGGCGGCGGTGACGGTATCGGGGCCGATGGTGGGCAGATCGGCGCGCCGGTCCTGATCGGGTTTCGGCGCCTTGTACAGCACTCCACCGCCCGCATCGGGACGTTGGCCAAGGGTTCCCAGCATCCAGTTGGTGCCAAAGACGCTTTCGATCGCCAGCGCCTGTCCGCGATGTGCCACACAGGCCTGTCCGATATCGGCGGCCGACATGGCAGCCACGATCTCGGCGCCGCGCTTGGCATCCGCCAGCTCCGCAGGCCCCGGCTGCGCCTTGGTCGGGCATCCTGGGGGCATCAACAGATCGGGGGCGATCTCATGCGCGGCGCGCACCGCCAACCCGGCGCTTTCGAATATCCCCATCACCGCCCTCAGCGCGCCATCGTCGCCCGAGGTCAGCGCCTGCTGGATCACCGGCACAAGCGGCAGCGTGGCCGCGTCGATCCGGGCCGGATCGACAGCAGGCCGTCCCACCGCGCCCGCAAGGCAGATTTCGGTTACACCGCGTACCTTGAGTTGCTCCACCAGCGAGCCCAGATGCTCGATCGGGAACGGGATATCGACCGCGAGCCGTTCTGGTAAAAAGCCTTCCATCGCGCAAATCAGCGGCGGTTCGGGCAGGCGGGCAACCAGTTCCTCGGGCAGCGCCCCTGTCCCTGCGATCAGCGCCAGCATGTCACTTGCCCGGCGTCAAATAGGACCGGTCGGTCTGGCCCAGAATGAACTCGGCGATCTCGCGCACATAGTCGCTGTCGAACTCCTCGCCCATGCGGCGTGCGCGATCCTGAAAGGTACCCTCGCCCTGGGCCAGCATCTGAAAGGCGGCGCGCAGCTGGGTGATGTCGGAGCGCGCCACGCCGCGCCGTTTCAGCCCGATCAGGTTCAGCCCGTCCAGCTCGCCGCGCGGCGCCTGCACCAGGCCATAGGGAATGACATCATTGGGGACCATGGTCAGCGCGCCGATGATGGCGCCGCGCCCGACCCTGACCCATTGATGCAGGCCCGAGATACCGCCGATGATCACGTCATCCTCTACAATGCAATGGCCCGCGGCGCCCGCATGGTTGACCATGATCACCCGGTTGCCCAGCTGGCAATCATGCGCCACATGACAACCCGCCATCAACAGGCAGTCATCCCCGATCCGGGTGACGCCGCCACCCCCGGCGGTGCCCGCGTTCACGGTCACATGTTCGCGAATGCGGTTGCGGGCACCGATCACGACGCTGGTTTCCTCGCCGCCGAATTTCTTGTCCTGCGGGATCTCGCCGATCACCGCAAAGCTGAAGATCACGCTGTCCTCGCCCACGGTGGTGTCACCGGTGACAACCACATGGCTCTTCAACTCAACCCGGTCGCCCAGAACTACTTTTGGCCCCACGATGCAGAACGGACCGATCACGCAATCGGCGCCGATCTGCGCGCCCTCTTCGATGATGGCGCTGGGATGGATCTGGCTCATGTGCTTTTCTCTCCGGTCAGGTCCACATAGGCCGAGAATTCGGCCTGTGCCGCCACCTCGCCATCCACAGTGGCAGTGCCACGGAACTTGAAGATCTTGCCGCCCATCTTGCCGCGCAGGGTTTCCACATGCATCTTCATGACATCGCCCGGCACAACCTTGCGGCGGAATTTGCAGTTGTCGATATTCATGAAGTAGATCAGCAACTCGCTGTCGACGATATCCATGCCCACACCCAGCATCACACCGGCGGTCTGGGCCATCGCCTCGACGATGGTGACACCGGGCATGATCGGCGTGCCGGGGAAATGGCCTTGGAAATGCGGCTCGTTCATGGTGACGTTCTTGATCCCAACGGCCGAACTGTAACCGTCGATCTCGACAACCTTGTCCACCAGCAGAAACGGATAGCGGTGCGGCAGGATCCGCTGGATCAGCTGGATATCGGCGCTCTTGGTCTCGGTGGTCATGCTGCACTGTTCCTGTTCTTGTCGGTCTTGATCCGGGATTAGCAAGACTGGCCGCAATCGGCAAGCAAGCGCAAACAGGCGCTAATCCCGACGCAGGGCGCTGCCGTCGCCAATGGCCGCGTCGATGCGGCTGATCGCGATGGCGGTGATATCGGTGGTGTCGAGGCTGAGGAATACTGTCGAGCGTTCAAGGATCACGCTGGCCCCGGTGTCGCGCATCAGCGCCGCAAGGATCGGCCGGGCCAGTTCGACAAAGGTGGCGCGGGCCTCTTCGCCGCGCGCCTCCAGCGCCTGCCGCTTGGCGGTCTGGTTCTCACGATGGGCCTGCACCTTGACGTCGAAGGCTTCGGCCAGCACCCGGAACGCCTGCGGCTCCAGCTCGGTCCGGCGCTGGGTCAACTCCTGCTCCTCGCGGCTCAACTCGGCCACGATCCGCTCGTTCTCGGCCGCCAGAAGCGCGCCTTCGGCCTCGATCTCGTCGATGATGCGGCGGCCATAGGCGGATTTCACGAACAGGATTTCACCCGAGATGGTCAGCACCTCGTGGCGCGGCAGGCCCAACTGTTGCGCCCCCACGAGCGACGGCAGTGCCATAAACAGCAGCAGGGCCCCCAAGAGGCCCCGCATTGCCTGCCCTGTTTGCCAAGGCCGCATGCCGTGATCAGAACCGCGCCTGAATGGTCAGGTCGAAGGACTGTTCCTTGTCAAAGGTCTCTTTCTTGAGCGCCTTGGAGAAGTTGAAGCGCAGCGGGCCAAAGGCGGTGGTCCAGAGCAGCGAGAAGCCGATCACATGACGGAACGAGCCATCCGCACCGACAATGGTGCCACCGGCGGTGTTGACATCGCTCAGGTCCCAGACGTTGCCAACGTCGTAGAACACGCCGCCACGCAGACCCAGTTCCTCGGGCAGGCCCAGCGGGAATTCCGCCTCGAACCGTGCCACCGCATAATAGTTGCCGCCAATCGCGTCATCGACCCCGTTGGACAGGTCGCGCGGACCGACACCGGCGGGCTCAAACCCGCGGAAAGTGTTCGGGCCGATCACGAAACGGTCAACCGCACGGCTGAACCCGCTGCCCTGCCAGCTGAACGCGCCCAGGTCGAGCGAGGCCCGCAGCGTGATCTCTTCGTGCCAGACACGGGTCTGTGCGATGGCCTTGGCCGAGGTCTTGATATATTCGTTGTCGCCGCCCAGACCGGCCGCATCGACGCCGACCTCGAACAGCACACCCGCATTGGGGTTCAGGCCACCGATCCGGCTGTCATAGGTATAGGTCAGCCCCAACGCGCTGGACGATTTCTTGCCCTGCGCGATTTCGCTGGCGATCACCGCGCCGCTGACCGTGGTCGCGGTCCGCTGCACCATCTCGCTGGCCTCCCAGCGATAGCGCAGTTGCAGGGTCGACAACTCGCCCAGTCGGAAGGTCAGGCCGGGCGCAAAGAAGGCCCGCTCGGTGTCATAGCTGGCAAAGCTGGAATTGGTGTTCGCCACGCCGAGATCGATGTCAAAGCGCAGGTCGCGACCCAACAGCTGCGGCTCGGTGAACGAGAGCACATATTGCTCGGCATCCTGCGCGGTCGACAGGGTCAGGCCCAGCCGCTGGCCGCGACCCAGCCAGTTGTCCTCGGTCAGGCCGATGGCCACACCGAAACCGTCCGAGACCGAGTAGCTGCCGCCGAAGCTGAGCGAGCCGGTCGGCTTTTCCTCGACATCCACATCGACGATGACCTGAGCCGGGGTCGATCCCTCGCGGGTTTCCACGTTGGCATCGGCGAAGAAGCCCAGCGCGCGAATGCGCTCGGCGCTTTCGCGAATCTCGCGCGGATTGAACGGGTCGCCTTCGACGGTGCGGAACTGACGACGGATCACCTGATCCAGCGTGGTGGTGTTACCCTCGATATCGATCCG